>WBUR01000029.1 GCA_008933615.1 bacterium
ACTTCGTGTCTTAACAGGACTATTCCTGAGACTGCGGCACACCGCCTATTTTACAAACTATATCTTGCAGCCACGATCTGATCGTGGACTGTTAATACCAGCGTGTTGATCTTGTTATTAGTGTGTTATCAAAGAACAAACTTTATGAATTAAAACTTATCAAAACTCTTGACTCTTTACATACCAGCGAAGTCGAAGACTGATTTTACTAAACTTGGTCATGGTTCGACAAGCTTGTCCTGAGCCCTGCCGAAGGGCTCACCATGACGTATGTGCGTAAACCCGATAAGCACATTGAATAATTGTTTCCAATAAAAAATTCGATGAAAAAATTTCGCGTCTGCAAATTGGATGAACTTACCGAAGGTTCTGCCAAAGCAATCAAAGTTTTTGCACGTCAGATTGCGGTTTTCAATATCAACGGAACCATTCGCGCCGTCGACGGCCTATGCCAACACATGAAAGCGCCTCTTGTGACGTCCGGAAAACTGGATGGCGCCAAACTAACCTGCAAAATGCACGGATGGGAATACGATATCACAACCGGAGAATGTATCGGCAAGCCGTTTGTTAAATTGCGTCAATACGATGTTGAAATCGAAAACGGAGACGTATTTGTAAGAGTGGAATTCGATACAGCGTAAGTGAGATCCCTTAACCGCAAAGAACGTGAAGGGAACAAAGATAATCAGAAAAATATTCTTTGCGCGCTATGCGATTAGTATTCGAATCAAACTGCTTCTTGCAAATGACCCCCGTTTTTCTTATTTATCTCAAGAATTATCTTTCAATCACATTCATTTTCGGAGCAATTCTATGGCCGACATGCATTCCTTTGATATCGTTTCCAAGATCAACATGCAGGAAATGACCAACGCCATTCAGCAGGCAACCAAGGAAATCGAGACCCGTTATGATTTTAAAGGAAGTAAAAGTTCAATAGAACTAGGCAAAGAGGAAATTACCGTTTTGTCCGACGATGATTTCAAATTAAAATCCGTTATCGATATTTTGCAGAACAAAATGATCAAGCGCGGCATTCCGATCAAAGCATTAAAATACGGGAAAGAAGAAGAAGCGACCGGAGGAACGGTGCGCATGAAGATCAAGTTGCAGCAGGGCATTGAGCAGGAAAATGCGAAAAAAATTACTGCAACGATCAAAGACACGAAAATGAAAGTTCAGGCCTCCATCCAGGGTGATCAGGTTCGCGTTACGGCAAAAAGTATCGATGACCTTCAAGCGATCATGAAGTTGTTAAAAGAAAAAGAATTCGATTTTGCAATGCAGTTCGATAATTACAGGTGATGCGGTCAACGAACTTCTTTTTGTTTCTCACGAAACACACGAAACAATTTCATCCTATCTTTTAGCCTTCGTGTCATTTCGCGTATTTCGTGGGATAACAATTCATTAGAAAGCATCGTTATAAAAGGGTGTTAAATCGGAAATAGTATTGAAAACTGAGTCAACCATACTTGTAACCGGGGGCGCAGGATACATCGGCTCGCATGCTGTGCGGCAATTGAAAAAAGCCGGACACAACACGGTGGTGCTTGATAATCTGGTGTTCGGCCACCGGGAATTTGTTGATGCCCATGAACTCTATGTTGGCGATCTTTCGGACTCGCATCTTCTAAAAACAATATTTTCTGAAAACAAGATTGATGCGGTTGTGCATTTTGCAGCATACGCTTTAGTTGGCGAGTCCGTCACAAACCCGTCGAAATATTACCATAACAATGTGGCGAGTACATTGAACCTGCTTGATGCAATGATTGAACACGACGTCAAAAAGATTATTTTTTCTTCTACCTGTGCCACGTATGGCGCGCCGGTAGAGATCCCTATAAGTGAAAACCATCCCCAGCTCCCGATAAATCCCTACGGCCAAACGAAACTGATTGTTGAAAACATATTGCATGACTACGATACCGCGTATGAACTCAGATCAATATGTCTCCGGTATTTTAACGCAGCAGGCGCCGATCCGGATGGCGGCATTGGCGAGGACCACGATCCCGAAACGCATTTGATCCCCCTTGTTTTAGATGCGGCGCTGGGAATTCGCCCGACCGTCACGGTTTTCGGCCATGATTATCCGACCGAAGACGGAACATGTATTCGCGACTATATCCATGTAACCGATCTGGCCGATGCCCACATTCTTGCTCTCACGTATTTATCTGAAACTAATAAGAGCGACGTTTTTAATCTTGGAAATGGAAACGGATTTTCCGTTGACCGGGTTATCGAAACCGCAAGAGCAATTACCGGGCGGGCAATCCCCGTGACTCGCGGAGCACGTCGGGCCGGCGATCCGGCTGTGCTTATCGGCAGTTCAGAGAAAGCGCGACGAGCGCTTGGCTGGAAGCCGGCATTCAACAGCCTCGATCAGATTATTTCCACCGCATGGAATTGGCATCAATCACGATTTAAATAATCATTTATAAGACGAACCGAAAGTATTTATGATTTTCAGTATGACAGGATTCGGCAAAGCCGAAAAAATCATTGACGGAACGACGATCGCCATTGAAGTTCGGACGCTCAACAGCCGTTATCTGGATTTGGTTTTCAAAGCGCCGCGCGCGTTTCTATATAAAGAAAACGAAATCAAAGAATTTATTAAACGGAAGATCGAACGCGGCAAGATCACGCTCACGCTGACCATCGAATCGTCCAATTTACTTTTGACCAATTTCACTCTCGATCAGAATCTCGTAAAACAATACACAGCCATGCTTCGTGAAGCCTCGTCCAAAGCGGGTTTATCCGGCGAGGTTACTTTGGATCATGTTTTGAAATTCAGCGATGTTTTTATGAGCAATGCGAATGGAGAAACCGATGACGCATTATGGAAAGCGGTTCTAGCCTGTGTCGATCAGGCGCTGGACGAACTTAATGTCATGCGGCGCGCCGAAGGAATGGAAATGGCCAAGGATCTTTTATCGCGCCTGAAAGAAATCGAATCTAATTTGGACAAGATCGAAGCCCTTTCAAAAACAGCAGTGCCTGAGGAATTGGAAAAACTTCGTGAACGGATCAAGAAGTTGCTTGAAAAAACGGATTTTGACCCGCAGCGTTTGGAAATGGAACTGGCGGTGATCGCCGACAAAGTCGATATTACAGAGGAACTCGTTCGTTTTCGCAGTCATAATAAAATGTTTGCCGACCTGATCAACGGGCAACAACAGCAGATCGGACGCAAGTTGAATTTCATCACGCAGGAGATGGGACGTGAGACCAATACGATGGGCTCCAAGTCCTCGCAATCGGATGTCATTCACACAGTTGTAGCCATTAAGGAGGAACTAGAAAAACTGCGCGAACAGATACAGAATGTCGAATAAATTTTGTAGCCATGAAATATCGATAAAATATGTTAGAGTATTTCAATATTGAGCAGTGGATTAATACGATTGAAGGTTTGGACACTTCGCTCATTTATGTTATCATATTTTTGTCGGGATACATTGAGAATTGTATCCCGCCTATTCCCGGCGACTCGGTCACCGTATTTGCAGCCATTATGGTCGGTACCGGTCGGCTGAATTATTTTGCCGTTTTTTTTGCTGCAACAGCAGGCAACCTGGCCGGTTTCATGACCATGTATCAGGTAGGGCGGTTTTTAGGCAAAAAATTCTTTCTTGAAAAAAATTATAAATTTTTCCCGAGAGAGCGTATTGAAGAAACTGAAGCGTGGTTCAACAAATACGGATACCGCATTATTTTATTCAACCGTTTCCTAAGCGGGTTTCGTTCGGTCATATCTGTTTTCGCCGGCATGACTCACCTCCGGCGCCGAAAAATTATCCCGCTGGCTTTTTTGAGCGCGTGTATGTGGGATGGCTTCATAATCTATGGAGGATTTCTTGTCGGCGATAATTTCGACGAGATCCTGAATCGATATAACACAGTCGTGTTGACGGTGGTCTTGCTGGCGATTGCCATTTTTTTACTGCGAAAGATCTTCCTTTATTATAAATCGAAAAACGAACATTCATGACCACTGAAGCCAATGAACTAAATTCAGCGGTAGCTTCCATTATCCTTTCCGCATCTTCATCTGCCGACATTAAACTACGCATATCCGAACAACGCAAAACAGTAATTGCCGGGCAGCCTCCTGAGGATTTCGGCATGGCATTGTCGTATAAGCTGACAGAATTCTACAACGCCGTTATTCGGGCTGTATTTGAACGCTTTTCACCGGACATCGCCGGAAAGCCGCTCCCTTTCTGTATTATGGCGGTAGGCGGTTTCGGGAGAAATGAACTTAATATTTTTTCCGATATCGACATCAATTTTATTTATTCGGCCCGCGATTTCGATACGGTGAATTTGATCAAAGAAAAAGTTCACGGTATCGTTAAATACCTCTGGGACGTCGGGTTGGAAATCGGACACAGTATGCGTTCCTCCGAAGAATGCCTCTATCTTTCTAAACAGGACATCGATATCAAAACGTCTTTTATCGAATCCCGCTTGCTATGCGGCGATGTTGCTTGTTTTGAAAATTTTAAAACGTCCGTGTGGAATGAATTACTTGGCGAAACGTATGAATCTTATATTCAATCGCGCCTGAACAGCGTTAGTCTGCGGCATGAACAGTTCGGAAATTCCGAACGCGTGCTTGAACCGCACGTTAAAGAGGGCGAGGGCGGTTTGCGGGACATACATATTTGCTATTGGGCAGCGCAGGTCTGGTTGATGAAAAACTATTCCGACTTCTCTTTCTCAGGCAATGAATCTCAGTCATTAAAAACAATAAAGATTCTCATTGACAAAAAATTCCTTCCGGATCGATACCTGTTGCCGTTTACAGAGTCATTTGAATTCTTACATAAGACGCGTAACATGCTTCACCGTATTTCCGGCCGCCGCAATGATATTTTAGCGTATCCACTGCAGGCCAAAGTTGCGGCAACTTTTCCATATTCGGATAAAAACGAATTTCCGGGCGTTGAACAATTCATGCAGGACTATTATCGTCACACGCGCGTAATTTCCAACGTGGCGTCGTTGATCGGCGATAAGTTGCGCAGCTTGACACTTCATACCCATTCTTTTGAGAGCGGAAGAACTCCGGTTGAAAACGATTTTTTTATTGCCAACGACAAATTACATTATGATGGCGATATTCTTTCCGGCATTGGCGCATCGCCGCATTTGATGATGAGTATATTTTCATATGTGCAGAAATACCGCGTTCAGCCGAGCGAACCGATACAATATGCGATTCGTGAAAATATCGACCGGGTGGATGAGTCATTCAGAGCATCCGAAGTGACCGCTCACGATTTTATGCAATTATGGCATTATGAGGGACAGGTTGCTTCTATTTTAAAACTCATGCATGATTTGGGATTCCTTGAAAGATATATTCCTGAGTTCGGATACATTGTTGCTCATTATAATTATAACGTCTATCACGCTTACACGACGGACGAACATTTGATCGTGACCTTGAGCCGATTGGAATCGCTGTTTTACGAAGATGCAGTGCAAAGTGACGCGGTATTCAAACATTTGCAGGAAATATATCAGGAATTATCTTTGTTCGAAAGATACCAACTTTATTGGGCTGTCTTTCTACATGACATAGGAAAATCGCGCGGGGGCGACCATTCGGAGATTGGCGTTGATCTCGCAAAACAAATTTTCTTAAGGTTGGGTTACAAAGACCCGGCGGATGCGGTCTATTTTTTGATTCTGCATCATCTCACGATGGAACAACTTGCATTCAGGAGAAATCTTAAGGATAGTGAGACGATCGCTGAATTCGCCAGACTGATTCAAAACCGGCGGTGGCTGCGGATGTTATATCTGTTAACGTATGCCGATATGGCCGCGGCGCGGAAAAACATATGGACCGAATGGAAGGGCATTTTGCTGCAGGAATTATTTATAAAAGCAGATCATTATTTGAAGGCGCTGGAGAAACCGGGATCTGCCCCTGAATTTGATTGGGAGGAAATTGATTATGGTTCGATAAAACTCTCAAGTGACCTGCAGATCACGTTTAACGACCGTAGCAATTTCAGCGAAATTCTTGTTGTGACCACGGATTACCCGTACCGATTATCACAAATATGCGGCGCCATGTCGGTATGCGATATTGGTATTTTTGAAGCGAACGTTTATACCAGGAAAGACGGCGTTATAATTGACCAGTTCCGCGTTACCGCATTCGGTTCAGACACTCCCCTTTCATCCGTTCAAAAACAAAAAATGGAAACGATTTTACGGCAAGTTCTTACCGGATCGCAGGAGATTGAGCCGCAAATTGAAAAGCTCAAAACCCGTTGGAAGAGAAAAAAATTCTTACCCTCTTCGGAAACGGAGATATATTTTGAAGATAACAGAAAGTTTACCATCATTGACATTTTTACCGCAGACCGGATCGGGCTCTTGTACATCATTACGCGCACATTATCTGACCTGAAACTCAATATCTACTCCGCCAAGATCGGTACCCGATTGGACGGCGCGGCGGATTGTTTTTATGTTTTGGATACGGATGGGAACAAGATTACATCCATTGAAAGGCAAGAGGAAATCAGAGACGAGATCATGCGGAAGTTGTCGTCCTAAAAATAGTTTAACCTAACCGAATAACATCATGTCTAACAAATCCTATCCACACATTCCTCTCGAATTTAAAGATCTGCCTGAAGCGGTCATGATAGAACAGGCAAAAGGATTTTATGACCGCATGAACCGCCGCAGAAGCGTTCGTTTTTTTTTCAGACAAAGCGGTTCCGCGTGAATGCGTTGAATACGCTATTCGAACTGCCAATACGGCTCCGTCCGGCGCCCATAAGCAGCCGTGGACCTTTGTGATCGTGGACGATCCAACGCTTAAAAAACAAATTCGGGAAGCGGCGGAAGAAGAGGAAAGGATCAGTTATGAAGAAGGCCGCATGACACAGGAGTGGCTTGAGGCGCTGGCGCCGCTGGGAACCGATTGGCACAAACCGTTTTTAGAAACCGCGCCTTTCCTGGTAATATGTTTCAGACAAAATTACGGCCTCAACGAAAACGGAGATAAGATCACGCATTATTATGTTCATGAAAGCGTCGGTATCGCATGCGGGCTTTTCATAGCGGCAATACACAACATGGGCTTGGTTACGCTCACGCATACGCCCAGTCCAATGCAGTTTTTATCCAAAATCCTGCGTCGTCCGGAAAATGAAAAACCATTTATTTTATTCCCGGTAGGTTACCCTGCAAAAGACGCGACGGTGCCGGACCTAAAAAGGAAAAGGCTTGAAGATATTATTCAGTGGAATAATGGAGAGTAAAGCAGGTTCTTTAGCCAAACATAACGTTTGCTTTTTTGAACATCTTTTTTTAAATAAAGTCTGCACGTAACGCTATGGAGTGATGTATGATGGATCAGCTGTCAATTTTCCTGGATTCTCTAAGAGAATTCTGGTATCAATTCACAGATCAAATGCCGCGCATTGCCGCTGCATTCGTGTTGTTGCTGTTAGCGTGGATACTTGCGCGTATCATAGAAAAGGCCGCGGCCAAACTTTTTCGATTTATTAAATTAGAAGATCTCGCTGAAAAAGCAGGTATAGAAGATTTCTTGTTAAGAGGCGGCGTCCGATTTACCACCTCCACTTTGTTGGCGAAATTGCTTTACTGGTTCATTATGTTCACCGTAACGCTTGCTATTCTCAACAGTATCGGCATGCAAACGGCCGCTGAACTTTTTAATCAGATGATGTTATACATTCCAAACGTGATCGTGGCATTTCTTGTGTTGCTGTTCGGATCTTTATTTGCAAAGTTTGCTCAAACGGTCGCCCAGGCCTACCTTAGCAATATTGGCGTTTCGGGCGCGGAATCGATGAGCATGGTCCTAAAATATATTATTATTTTCTTTATTGTGTCCATGTCATTGGAACAACTGAAGATTGGAGGACAAATTCTCGTTTCCGCTTTTCAAATTGCCTTTGGCGCTGCGTGTTTCGCTTTAGCCCTGGCGTTTGGCCTCGGCGGCAAAGACTGGGCGGCTAAAATTCTTGAACGTTTTTCAGAAGGGAAAAAATAATACCCATGATTATAGATTGTCATGTTCACGTTAATAATTATTCAGATGAGTCGAGCGATAAATTAACGGAAAATCTGAACGAACTGAAACTACAAATGCGCCGGAATCGAGTGGATGCCTCGCTTATCTTAACTTCTTTCAAAGACGTCCCGGGGCGTCCGTCTACGAAAGCCGTCGTCGATGCAACACGCGACCATGCGAATTTGTTTGTTGTTGCAGGCATAAGCTTTGCGACGTTTACGCAGGATGAACTTAATGAAATCGGCGTCTTGATCAAAGAAGGCAAAGTGGTCGGGCTGAAACTGTATCCGGGATATGAACCTTTTATGCCTAGCGATAAACGATTGGAGCCTGTGTATGAACTTGCTGCTAAAACCGGTGTTCCTGTCATGATCCACTGCGGAGATACCTTTTCATCCAAAGGAAAATTAAAATTCTCTCATCCGCTCAATGTAGATGAAGTGGCAGTCGATCATCCTGATGTAAATTTTGTGATTTGCCATATCGGCAATCCGTGGATTCGGGACACAATGGAAGTAATTTACAAAAACACTAATGTCTATACCGACATTTCAGGCCTTGTTTTAGGAAACTTCACGGATCGTTTCGAGAAGTTCATGCATAAACAAATGCAGGAAATGCTGACTTGGGGCGTCGAACCGGATAAATGTCTGTACGGAACGGACTGGCCCATTTCTTCCATGGAATCGTATTTGGATTTCATGAATTCGTTAAGCATCCCTCAGAAGGACAAAGATAAAATGATGTACGAAAACACATTGAAACTATTTAAACTTCCATTAGCTCCTGAGAACGGCAACAGTTTCAAAAATAAAATTCCGTTTTTGAGTTGAACTTATTATTTTGTCAAGAATCAAAGAACGTCAAAAAGTGATATAAAAGAAGTTTGCAGACCAGATTAAGCCCCTTCCTCATGCAAATGCTCCCTTACCTTTTCCGACCATTTTAAGAATTCCACATCCAGACCACCTTATCAAACATTCTAATTGCTTTTTTGACCTTCTTTTTTTATATATGCCCCTTACTTGATCCGCCTTTACCGCCTTTGGCAGTTTCGGCGGACTAGCGGACGATGAATTGGATTTTTTTTACTGACTTTAAATTGACTCTATGGCTATGTTCAAAGAAATAGAATCGCAGGACGAACTCCCGAAATTAGAGAAAGACATACTCGAATTTTGGCGTCAGAATAATATTTTCAAGAAAAGCATCGAAGAACGGGATCCCGAAAAGGAATTCGTCTTTTATGAAGGCCCCCCGACGGCTAACGGCCGCCCGGGCATTCATCACGTCCTAGCGCGTTCGCTTAAAGATTTTGTCTGCCGTTACAAAACCATGCAGGGATACCGCGTGGAACGCAAAGGCGGATGGGATACCCACGGACTGCCGGTAGAAATCGAAGTTGAAAAATCGCTCAATATCAGCGGCAAAAAAGATATTGAGGCCTTTGGAACGGAAGCGTTCAACAAAAAATGTTTCGAAAGCGTCTGGACGTATAAGAATTTATGGGATGAACTCACCGACCGCATGGGATACTGGGTTGATCTGAAAGACCCTTACATCACATGCGATACAAATTATATCGAATCTGTTTGGTGGGTACTCAAGCAATTTTACGACAAAGGCCTCGTTTACAAAGGATTCAAAGTTGTCCCCTACTGCCCTCGCTGCGGCACACCGCTGTCCTCGCACGAGGTCGCGCAGGGCTATCAGGACGTCAGCGATCCGTCGGTGTATATTAAACTCAAATTAAAAAGCGCCGACAACACCTATTTCCTCGTTTGGACCACAACGCCGTGGACGCTCATTTCCAATGTCGCATTGGCCGTTGGGAATGATATCGACTATGTCAAAGTCAAACACAAAGATCAGATCTTGATCATGGCTGAAGCGCGCGTGAAAGACGTTTTGAAAGAAGATTATGAGATCGTAGAAACTTTCAAAGGCAAAACCTTATTAGGACTGGACTACGAACCGCCGTTCAATTATATCCCCGTTGATAAAAAAGGATTCTACGTGATCGCCGGCGATTTTGTCACGACGGAGGACGGAACGGGAATCGTTCATACGGCGCCCGCATTTGGCGAGGACGATTATATCGTCTGCAAAGCGCACGACCTGCCGTTCCTGCGGCCGGTGGATGCGGCGGGCAAGTTTGAAGATGCCGTCACCGATTTCAAAGGGCAATTTGTCAAAGACGCCGATCCGGATATTATAACTAATTTAAAACGGCGCGGAATTTTATACCGTTCGGAGAAGGTCAAACATAGTTATCCGCATTGCTGGCGCCATCGCACGCCGCTTATCTATTATGCGCGCGACGCTTGGTATATTCGCACTACCGATTTCAAAGACCGTATGGTTGAACATAATGCATCGGTTAACTGGTTCCCGCCGGAGATCAAAGAAGGCCGCTTTGGGAATTGGCTGCGTAATAATATTGACTGGTCATTGTCACGTGACCGTTACTGGGGCACGCCTTTGCCGATCTGGATTCATGAAGATTCCGGCGAAATGATATGCGTGGGAAGCCGCGAAGAACTGCAAAAAGGAAAAATGAAAAACGGCCGCGCTGTTCCGAATGATCTTGATCTGCACAAGCCGTACGTAGACGACGTCATTATTGAGAAAGACGGAAAAACCTTTACACGCACGCCGGAAGTGGTCGATGTGTGGTTTGATTCAGGCTGTATGCCTTATGCGCAATGGCATTACCCGTTCGAGAACAAGGAAATATTTGAGAAGCAATATCCCGCCGATTTTATCTGCGAAGGCGTTGATCAGACCCGCGGATGGTTTTATTCCCTGATGGCGGTTTCAACGTTTTTATTTGATAAGTCACCCTACAAAAATGTCGTGGTCAACGAACTCGTTCTCGACCCGCAGGGCCGTAAGATGAGCAAGTCGCTCGGCAATGTGGTCAATCCATTCGAGATGCTGGACCAACACGGAGCGGATATTTTGCGTTGGTATTTGCTTGTCAATACGCCCGTATGGATACCGAAACGTTTTGACGCCGAGGGACTAAACGATATGAAGAAAAAATTCTTCCGCCCGCTTCTCGAAACGTACAAATTCTTTATTTTGTATGCCAATATCGACGGGTTTGATTCTACAGAAAAAGAAATACCGCATGAAGACCGTACCGAACTCGACCGCTGGATATTGTCCCGTTTGCAGACGACCGTTGAAGACGTCATCGAGCAACTCGAGAAATACGATACAACAAAGGCCGGCAGACTAATTCAAGAATTTGTTGACCAAGATTTGTCAAATTGGTATATTAGGCTTTCACGGAGGCGATTTTGGAAAGGCGAGCGCGGACAGGACAAAACCGCCGCGTATCAAACGTTATTTGACATTTTGGTCACACTGTCAAAACTCATTGCTCCATTCTGTCCGTTTTTGGCTGAAAGAATGTACCGCAATCTGAGCGGCGAAGACAAAGCCGGAAGCGTTCATCTTTGCCTTTTTCCGGTCAAGGATCCGGTTAAACAAAGCAAGGCTTTGGAAGAAAAGATGAGTTCCCCCCGCCGCGTGGTTCAATTGGGGAGAGCTTTACGCGAACTGAAGGAACTAAAGGTCCGGCAGCCTTTGTCAAAGATCATTGTGGTAACCGAAAAAGAAAATGTTCGCCGCGACATCAACGATTTTGAAGAGCTGATAAAAAGCGAACTCAATGTCAAAGCTATTGAATTTGTTGCAGACTCCGGTTCGCTTGTTAGCCAAAAGGTGAAACCGAATTTCAAAGCGCTGGGGCCTAAATTCGGCCAGCATGTGAATCAAGTTGCCGCAGCCATTAAGTCGTTCGGGGAAAAAGAAATTGAAGAATTGGTTCGCTCCGGAAAGCATATGGTCCATGTTGGCGGACATGAATTTGAAGTAACGAAAAGCGAAGTCGAGATCCTTCACGAAGAAAAAGAAGGATTAGCCGTTCAATCCGATGGAGCCATCACTGTCGGACTCGATACACACCTGTCGCAGGGTTTGATCGATGAAGGCGTTGCAAGAGAATTTATCAACCGCGTTCAAAATCTCAGAAAAGAAGCGGGTTTTGAAGTGATAGAACGGATCAAAATCACATTTGACGGGAGCGATACGCTGAAAAAGGCAGTCGTAGGCCAAAAACAATATATATTGAATGAAACGCTTTCGACTGAGATACTGACGGCTTTTGCGCATGGCGAATTTTCAAAAGAAGTTGAAATTAACGATGAAAAAATTCAGATCAGCGTACAACGGATAAGCTAAGGATACTTTTTTTTCTTAACATTACCGAGAGGGGTTTAGCATGAAGAAGAAAGACCTGGAATATTTCAGAAAGTTAATCCAGGAGGAGCAAGACAAAGTCCTGAAAGATATGGGTTATATCAAAGAGACCCTTCTGGATTCAACTATGCGCGACGCTTCCGGCGATCATTCGGCCTATTCATTTCATATGGCCGATCAGGGCAGCGACACCTATGACCGTGAAAAAACGTTCATGCTTGCCTCGCGTGAAAATAAGTACCTTTCCGAACTCGTTGCCGCTATGCGCCGAATTGAAGAAGGTACATACGGCGTATGCATGATATGCAACAAGGATATTGAGAAGGAACGCCTGGAAGTTGTCTTGGTCGCAAAATACCACGTCGAATGCAAACGCAAATTAGAAAAAGTGAAGACCAAAGACTCTCACTCTGAATATAATAACCACTAACAGGAACGGCCTTTGAAAATATACTGGCTCGCATTTTGGATCATTATTTTTGATCAAATCACCAAGTGGATGGTGAAACACTGGATGAACCTTCATGATTCCATTTCATTGATCGGAACAACGGTTCAACTTACTTATTTGGAAAATCCGGGTATGGCTTTTGGTATCCGTTTTTTTGAAACGCATCCGTTTTGGAGCAGATGGTTTTTTTCGATAGTATCCATTCTTGCTTCCATTGGGCTGATATGGTATATTTACCGCATGCGTCATGAACGCCGGATGTACCGTGTTTCTCTCGCGTTGATTCTTGGCGGCGCGGTCGGCAATCTGATCGACCGGGTAACTTTTGGCCGGGTAGTCGATTTCATGGACGTGGATATACCTGATTTGTTTGGCATGCAGAGGTGGCCGGTATTTAATGTTGCCGATTCATCCGTTGTATTAGGCATGATCGTGATGAGCGCCTTTGTAATGTTTACTAAACACGGTAAAGAACAAGTTCAGGCTGATGAAGAGGAAACGCAAACGATGATTGGAACGAAAAAAGAGATGGCGGAATAAATTACGAACGATAACGTTAAACAACTGCCTTCTACAAACAATCGATTTCATTAACTCAAGGAGAATATACAATGAGTCATCCGGTAATTTTGAGCGACGACAATTTCGAAAATGAAGTAATTAAATCCGGTAAAGCGGTTATGGTTGATTTTTGGGCAACCTGGTGCGCGCCGTGCCGCATGATTGCTCCGGTCGTTGAAGAAATGGCGAAGGAATACGACGGACAAGCGAAAATATGCAAAATTGACGTAGACGCCAATCCCGGAGTCGCATCGAAATACGGCATCATGAGTATTCCGAGCATTTTATTTTTCAATCACGGCAAGCTGGTTGATAAGATCGTCGGCGCCGTTCCAAAAACGCAACTGGTCAGCAAATTACAAGGCGCGATGGCACAAGTCGCTTAAGTTTGTCAACATTCAATACTAATCGTTTCGAATACGTGTTGGAGTAATGGTAGCTTGAACGCGTAGTAAGTGAATCGTTCCCATATTTGATATCGAGACTAAAATTATTATAATCAATTCTATTTAAAGGATCTAACCGCTGCACTGAAAGTGCCTGACAACAAGTATAACTTTCCAAAAACCGCTCCGTCGCACCGGAGCGGTTTTTGTGTTTAGGGGAATCTGAAATCATCTTGATTCTCGCGGAGCATCTAAGTATATTTTGTTTAAGCTAATATCGGAATTGAAATAAAAAAGAAATGCGGTAATGGATGAGTTCGAATCTGCCATTTGAATTTACGCAGGCGGAAATAGGCCTTCGCGACGATGTTCGTATTTTTGCAGATACTTATATTCGGCCTGTTGCAGCCGATATGGACGCGCGCTCTGAATTTCCACTTGATAATATCCGGCGTATGGCGCAAAAGGGATGGATGGGTATTCCATACCCGAAAAAATTCGGCGGGTTGGAGATGACCTCCGTCGCTTACGTTCTTGCGGTGATCGAACTTTCAAAAGTGTGTGCATCGCACGGCATCACATTAGCCGCCCATACCGGTATTGGATGCGGCCCGCTGTGGCTGTTGGGCACCGAGGAACAAAAGAAACAGTATTTGACGCCGGGCGCGAAAGGGCAAAAACTGGCTTCGTTTGGATTAACGGAGCCCGGTGCGGGAAGTGATGCCGGCGGAACAAAGACCACGGCGGAGTTGCAGGGCGATCATTATGTCGTCAATGGTTCCAAAATATTTATAACCAGCGCCGGATACGCCGATATTTTTGTAGTTACCGCGGTAACGGACAAAACCAAAGGAAAAGGCGGAATAAGCTCTTTTATAGTCGAAAAATCATTTCCTGGATTTATAGTCGGTAAAAAGGAAAATAAAATGGGCTGGCGCGCATCGGATACGCGTATGCTGCATTTTGAAAATATGCCGGTTCCCAAAGAAAATTTGCTCGGCCGCGAAGGCGAGGGATTAAAAGGATTTTTGAAAGTATTGGACGGCGGCAGAGTTGGCATGGCAGCATTATCTCTTGGTATTGCCATTGGCGCATACGACGAAGCTCTGAAGTATGCAAAGAAAAGGATGCAATTTGACAAACCCATTGCAGACAACCAGGCGATACAATTCTACCTGGCTGATCTGGCTTTGGCCATTGAATGCGGATGGCATCTTGTTTTACATGCCGCACGTAAGAAAGACGCCGGTATGCCATTTACCAAAGAAGCGGCAATGGCAAAGTTACAAACCTCTGAACTGGCTATGCAAGCCACGACCAAAGCGATCCAGATCCTTGGAGGCGTTGGTTATACATCCGACTATCCGGTTGAACGTTATTTTCGCGATGCAAAAGTTTGTGAAATCGGAGAAGGAACCTCCGAAATTCAGAGGCTGGTCATCGCGCGCGAAATACTGAGAGATATACATGAATAGGTTTAATGTGCGAAATACCCAGCGACATCCCCTGCAGACCATTTTTAAACACTCGCCGATCATTTTTGCGAAATTTATTCTTGGGAAAAAACATTTTGCAGTCAAAGTGCTTCTGCTTTTCACTTTGATCATCGGATGCGTATTGTTATTTCCCGGAAGTGAATTTACACGTTACACGGAATATAAGGTAGGCACGATCTCGCCCGATGAAGTTCGCGCGCCATTGACCTTTCCGGTTTATAAAAGTAAAGAGCAATTGGCGGATGAACGCAAAGAAGCGGAAAATTTGATCGCCCCATTGTTCGACAAAAACTCAAATGTCGCTCAGGTTCAAGAAGCAAATCTCGACGAGTTAATGGGTTATATCCGGCAACTGCGCCTTTCGCCAAAGCCGTTTGAATACACCGACGTCGAAGGGAAAAAGCAAAACTATATTCCGCAGTCCTACGACTCATTGAAAAACGCCATCAACAAGAGATTCGGTTTTAATATTCTCGAAGACCGTTGGCAATTTTTGATCAATCGCGACCCGAGCGGATCCGAAGCTTATGAAAAGGTAAAAAAGGACTCGGCACGAAGTTTACGGAAAATTACGCTTGGCAAGACAATGACCCATACCCAGTTTACGGAATTTGCATCCGATCTTTCGACTATCCTTTTGGATCAATTTGTTTTGGGTATTATGGACGTCGAAAAAAATAATTTTAAAAGCCCGATTTCACCGATTAACGTCAGGACAGGAAAACAGGAATCGACAGAATTTGTTAAGAACATCAATGACATGGAAGAGGCGCGTTACCGTATTCAGGATTTGCTTAAAAATTATTACGCCGATCCAAAATTAATCAATGCAGGTTATGAAATTCTGACGCACTTTTTAGTTCCAAACGTTATCAGCAACGGCGAAGAAACCAAGCGCCGCAAAAAGGAAGCGTCTACTTCGGTTCCTCAAACCTATGGTTTTGTACTTGCCGGTGACGTTATTGTGAGGAAAAACGAAACCATCACGCCAAAGATACATCAGCAACTGATATCGCTGGAATCAACCTGGGCAGAAAAAATAAATATGGAAGGCGGCGTGGGCATTATTCTGCCTTATATCGGCCGCGGCCTGCTTGTGTTTTCCCTGCTTTTCTTTCTACTCAGCTACATTTATCTGAACCGGCCTGATATTTTGAACAGCGTAAGAAAGCTGGCGCTTCTCGTTTCAATCATTCTTATCGAAATAGGCTTTTATTACATATTCATACATATTCTTAATTTTCCAGTATACGTGATCCCGATCGTGCTCAGTTCGGTTCTATTGACTGTCCTGTTTGATGTTAGGCTGGGACTGATTGCAACGGTTTCCATCGGATTTCTAATCGGCGCGATGCAGGGCTACGAATATACGACCGCCATCGTACTCGTATTTGTCGGAACCATAGCGTGTGTGACGGTCGTCAATTTCAGCCGGCGAAGCCATATTTTTACTTCGTTGCTTTGGGTCTCGCTTGCGTACGCTTTTATTCTGGTCACTATGAGTTTTGTTAAATATTCTGAATTCTCTGAAGCATTAACTCACCAACTCCCCTATGCCGTTGCCAGCGGAATTTTCTCTATGCTGGTCGCATTCGGTTGTCTCGTATTGTTCGAGTCGCTTTTTGACGTTTGCACAACATTTACTTTACTGGAATTATCCGATTCCAATCATCCGCTGCAGCAACAACTGGCCATCAAGGCGCCGGGAACGTATCATCACAGTATTATCGTTGGAAATCTTGCTAAGACGGCGGCGGAAGCGATTGACGCCAATTCATTACTGGCAAGAGTCGGCTCCTTGTACCATGATATAGGTAAAATGGATATGCCGGAATATTTTGCTGAAAACCAAATGGCCGGACACAACAAACACGAGACTATTGCACCCAAAATGAGCGCACTGATTCTTGCATCCCATATTAAAGTGGGTTTGGAACTTGCAGAAAAAAGCAAACTGCCTAAACTGATTCGCAGTTATATTCCGGAACATCACGGCAACCAATTGATGAGTTATTTTTACCATAAGGCTATGGAAACTAAATTACCGGAAGAAGAGATTGCTGAATCCGATTTCCGTTACCCTGGCCCAAAACCGAAAACAAAAGAATCGGGCATCATTATGTTGGCAGACGGAGTAGAAGCCGCGACGCATTCCATCAAGGAACCGACGGCTGCAAAAATTCGCGCCATGGTAAGATCCATTATTGAAAGCAGGCTTCAGGACGGCGAATTAAATGAATGCGAACTCAGCATCGGTGATCTCAAGAAAATTGAAGAAGCTTTCATACCGATCTTGCTTGGCATTTATCATGTTCGTGTCGAATACCCCGGGCAAAGTCAAATTATGCCGATTACCGAATCCGAACCGCAGTTTATGGAATAAATCATGTCCATTCAGATTTTCGCTTCTCAAAAAAAGCATTCTATTCCTACAATTAAAATAAAAAAACTCATCCGGCTTATATCGCGGGCTGAAAACGGAAAATTGCCGAACAGTTTGTCTATCGTCTTCCTGAGCAACGCCGCCATGCGCCGTATTAATAAACGTTTTCTAAAACACGATTATGCTACGGATGTTATTTCGTTTAATCTCTCGTCGGAAAGATCTCTTGAGGGTGAGATTTATATCGGATTGGATAAAGCCGTGACGCAGGCGCGGGAATTCAACGTTCCGCTCTCTAACGAAATTCTGAGGCTCGCCGCGCACGGATTTCTTCATATTCTGGGGCATACTGATGACACGATACGAAAAAAAAACAAGATGCTGAAATTGGGCGATTTTTACATTTTACAACTAAAATAGTACGGGTATGGAATTATCCGATAACATCAAAAGCCTTATTGCCCTTAGCCTAAAGGAAGATATCGGACGTGGCGACATCACGACCTTATCCACGATTCCTTCGTCGCTTAACGGCAAAGGAATGGTTAAGGCAAAAGCAGCGGGCATTTTGTGCGGAATGAAAGTGTTCACTGAAGTATTCAGACAAACAGATGCCTCTATCAAATGTAAGTGGCATTTCGAGGACGGGCAAATGCTGGCAGTGAATCAAGTCTGTGTTTCTTTCGAAGGTCCGATGCAATCCATTCTTACGGCGGAACGAACGGCACTGAACTTTCTGCAGCGTATGAGCGGGATTGCAACGCTGACGCGTCGATACGTTGATTTAATAAAGCATACATCAGCGAAGATTATCGACACGCGAAAAACGACGCCGGTTTGGCGTGAACTTGAAAAATACGCCGTGCGAACCGGCGGCGGTTCTAATCACCGTATGGGTTTGTATGACATGTTCTTGATAAAAGATAATCATATAACGGCGTCCGGGAGCATCCCTTCAGCAATAGAAAACGCGATTCGCTATAACAACGAACGAAAACTTCGCTGCCGTATAGAAGTCGAAACGAAAAATCTGGATGAAGTTAATGAAGCCCTTCAATTCCCGATTCAGCGCATCATGCTCGATAATATGAACCCGGAACAAATGAAGGAAGCAGTTAAGCTGATTAACCGGAAATGTGAAGTCGAAGCATCCGGAGGCGTTTCGCTTGCGACCGTCCAGATGATTGCCGAGACCGGCGTTGATTTTATCTCCGTTGGCGCGCTTACGCATTCCGCTCCTTCGATGGACTTAACTCTTTTAGTTGAAAAAGTGTAATTCAATTCGTATTATTACGAAATAAAATAATTACCGGAATCTCTGATGGCACAAAAACTTATCACAGAAAAAATGGTTATTGAAACGGCCCGTTTTCAAAAAACGATGGAGGTGCCGAAAAAAGCCATGATCACCGCGCTTGCCAGAGACAAAGCCAAGCAACTGGGACTCCGATTCATTACTACCGAAGAAAATAAAACATGGGATCCCTCATCGCCTCTTAAACCCGGGGCTGACAACAAAATTGCTATCGGTTCTGATCATGGCGGGTATGCATTAAAAGAACACATCAAAAAAACCTTGAGAGATTTGAATTTCCAGATCATTGATGTTGGAACTAATTCAAATCAGGCCGTTGACTATCCCGATTTTGCGCACGCGGTAGCGCTTTTAGTTTCGGACGGCGACTGCGTAAAAGGCATTATGATCGACGGCGCCGGTATAGGTTCCTGCATGACAGCAAATAAAGTTCCCCATGTACGTGCCGCCATGTGCTACGATCTTACAACGGCTGTGAATAGCCGTGAACATAATAATGCCAATGTCTTGACCTTAGGCGGCAAGATGATCGGTGAACTTTTGGCAGATCAAATTGTGGACGTGTGGCTTAAAACAGAATTTGCCGGCGGCCGGCATCAGTCAAGAATTGACAAGATTACCAATACTGAAAAAAAATATTTTAAGTGACCTAGAATTGTTCCTTTTGCCTTGACGTGATCGGTACCGATTCAACGATTTCCAAACCGTATCCGTCCAATCCGACGTATTTTTTATCATTGTTTGTCAGCAAACGAATTTTCTTGATCCCAAGATCGACGAGAATTTGCGACCCTACGCCCAAAGTTCTCCAGTCTTTATTCGTGTCGTGCGTGTGATGACTATCCAGCGCCGGCTCCTCTTCAAATGGAAATAATCCAAGGCCGCGACCGTCATCCCCCTGCAGATATAGTAGGATTCCCCGCCCTTCTTTCTCTATCATGTCCAGACAATTAGCAATGTGCGATGACTGCGAATAATAGGCCGATCCGAATACGTCGCCCATCAGGCACTGCGCATGTACCCGAACAAGTATGGGTTCGCTCGTGTGAATGTTGCCTTTCGTTATTGCGAGATGTTGATCGCCGTTCAGAATATTTTCGTACACGCGCACGTTAAATTTCCCGTAAAGGGAGGGCAATTCAATGTCCGTTGCGATGGAGCGGACAAATTTTTCTTTGTGCAGACGTTGATGAATAAGATCTTTGATCGTGATGATCTTCAGATTGAATTCTTTTGCCATTTCGATCAGACGGGGGACGCGCGCCATAGATCCGTCTTCATCCATGATCTCACATAACACGCCCGCCGGATAAAGCCCTGCAAGGCGCGCGAGATCGACTGTCGCTTCCGTATGGCCTGACCTTTCCAGCACGCCGCCGTCGCGTGCCACCAACGGAAAAATATGACCGGGCCTGGCAAGATCATGCGGCTGCGTCTGATGGTCTATCACCGTGCGGATGGTTAACGCGCGATCCGCCGCTGAAATGCCGGTCGACGTGCCCCGTTTCGCATCGATCGTCACGGTAAACGGTGTTGCGTGCAGTGCCGTGTTATTATCAACCATAATATTGAGATTCAATTCCTGCGCGCGCTGTTTTGATATAGCCATGCAGATCAAGCCGCGGCCGTGTTTGGCCATAAAGTTTATCGACTCCGGTGTAACGCGTTCAGCAGCCAGAATAAAATCACCCTCATTTTCACGATCTTCATCATCGACGACAATTAAAATCTTACCTGCTTTATAATCGTCGATCGCCTCATCGATGGAGTTGAATTTATACATGTATGAATCCTTTTTCTTTAAGAAATTCCTCAGTAATACGTGAAGGCGTGTCAGCTTCTGCTTTACGTGACAATAGTTTGTCAACATATTTTCCTATCATGTCAACTTCAATATTGACTAATTCGCCGGCGTGCCGTTGCGCTAAAGTCGTGACAGCCCATGTGTGCGGAATAATCGATACGGATACATTGTTTCCCTCGAGTTCCGCAATCGTAAGGCTGATTCCGTCCATGGCTATGGATCCTACGTGGATTAAATAACGCTCCAATTCGGGCGGAATTTCTACAGTCACCCACCAACTCGTGCTACGTTCTTCTATCGAAAGAATGCGGCCAACGCCATCAACGTGGCCGAGCACAAGATGCCCCCCAAGACGGTCAGACAAACGCATGGCGCGTTCCAGATTAACTTCAGTTCCAATACCGAAACCGCTTAAAGTTGTTTTTTTTAAAGTCTCTTCCACAGCTTCTACATCGAAGATATGGGATTGAACGGCAACCGCCGTGAGACAGCATCCGTTAACGGCAATACTGTCATCGATTTTAAGATCGTTAAGTTTGTTCGATGAAATTGAAAACCGAACGCCGTCGCCGATTTTTTTGACGGCTGTAATTTTCCCTACATCTTCGATTAGTCCCGTAAACATACATACCTTTGGTTTATTCAAAATGAACGCCGGTACCGCAGGCCGTAACCATTAACATACTTTGGCCGATGGTCTCGTAGTCGATATCCACGGCAACGACGGCATTTGCGCCCATGGCCTGTGCCTGGTCTTCCATCTCTTTTACGGCAATCGCTTTTGCTTTCCTGAGTTCTTCCTCGTATGACGCCGATCGACCGCCGACAATGTCACGAATTCCGGCGAAGAAATCTCTAAAAATATTTGCTCCTAAAATGGCTTCGCCGCTGACTAAACCGTAATATTTAGTGATGCGTTTCCCTTCAATATTCGGGGTCGTTACTACCAGCATGATTTTATCCTCCTTAAAAATTGCTCAACAAAAGCGTGTCCTAGTTCTTTAGATATTTATCGTAAATAGCCTGTAATTTTTTCAATGACATGGAATCCAGGTCTTCCTCGTCTTTAACGCGATTATACAACTTCCTAAACTCATATTCATCGTCGGGTTTTAATTTATGACTCGCGTAATACTGAATGTCTTCACACATTTTTCTTACCTCACTAAACGTCATATCAGTCTCCGTGTTTTTTTACCAGATTCTCCAATGAAAAACTTCCGCTGCCGCTGTAAAGAGTCCCCATCGATAAAACCAGCATCTGAACGGCATGCTCCATTTCGCGGTAGGGATCGTTACGATGAACAAAGAAGACCGCTACCATCATCACGATGATCACGCCAAGGCTGGCCTGGCGCGTCAATAATCCAAGGCCGATCATTATACCTCCAAAAAACTCCACGCCGCCGGCCAAATAAGCGCAACCAACGGGAAATGGGAAGTTTATTTTTGTAAGATAATCGATCATCTTTTGCGGGGCGCCGGGTCCGAAGAGTTTATTGTATCCATGAAAAACGAAGATCATAGCTACACCCATTCGTAAAAAGAATACGCTTACATGATTATATTTTTGAAAAAAACGGAACATGGAAGAGACTCCTTTGTTTATGCAATTGTAAAAACAATCATCACCTGATGCTGAATGTTAAACAATAAGCTAAAATATACTACTTGAGATTTATTACAAAATCTACGTATGGAATACCAATACCTACATCTCCGTTGACACCTGTTGGACGAATGAAGGCCAGATCAATAGCTAATCCTTCACCAAAAAATCTAAGACCAAATGACAAAAAACTGCCATCACTATTCGGTACTATCCAGTTTTCCGTTACGAAAGCGGTACGCCGTGTAAGCCGTTTCTCGGCACCGAGCATTATAATCGGTTTGTCGGCTACGTGTGAACCTGAATAGCCCCAACCAAGACCCGCTGTTACACTTCCATCAGAATTACCGATACTTCCAACTCCATAGTGAATTCCAATTGTTTCACCACCACCGGTCGCACCCATTAGCAGTGTACCGACGGCAACATTGACACTCTTGGCTACTTGAAAACCGACTTTAGGCGTTAAATAATAAACTTGCTCAGGAGCACCTGGAAAAATGGATATACCGCCTCCCATGGTAATATTATTGGTAATTCCAAAAGCACCCCCAATAAAGAATATATAAATATTCTGAAAGTAACCCTCTCCGCTTTTTAACATTCGCCCGGTTGGCGCAATATAGAGACGCGTCGAATTTGGATTAGGAAACCAGTATTCACCATTGTGGATGGACTTAGTTAATATCTCTTTTATGTCCTTGATCTTCTGAATGGGAATCTGGACAATTCCAACGTTGGATTCAAATCTGATATCAGCCTCATTAATTTCAATAATTCTGCCGTTTAAAGTCGATCCGTCGGTAGTTGTCAATATCTGAACCGTTGTAGAGTCTGGAATTTTGATCTTATCTTTGATATTCGTTTGAGAATAAAGAGGTAGAATTATTAGCATGGAGAACATTATTGCTTGCCAACATGCATTCATGTTTTCTCCTGTTAGGGATTGGTGATCTGAGAATTATTAAACAAAACACATCCTACATATTCTTATATATCGGCCCGCCGCCGCCTTCGGGCGTGACCCAGTTGATAACCTGATACGGATCGGCAATATCGCACGTTTTACAATGAACGCAGTTTGAAAAATCAATTCGAAGTTGGCTGGGCTTTCCTTCTTCGGGAATTATCATATTATAAACTTGCGCGGGACAAAAATGCTGGCACGGATTTCCGTATTCTTCTTTACATCGCGTATTGCAAATATTTGCCAGGTCGTCCGGTTGAATCACTAAATGACAGGGCTGATTTTCTTCATGTTTGGTTCCTGAATAATATACATCGGTTAATTTCTCAAAAGTTATTTTTTCATCCGCTTTCACTTTTGTTATCGGCGAGCCCGATTCCGATTTCTTCTTCATATGTTCGTAGTCCACATGAAGCAATGTCCGTTTTTTGGTGCCCCCGTTGGTAAGATAAATTTGCAAACCTGCTTTGATCATCCCGGAATAGAAACTACCCGTGAAATTTTGGCGCCAATTTCGCGAACCCCAAAGTTCACGATAGGCCCAGCTGGCACGGAACAATTCATCAAATCGTTTCAAAGTCGATTCAGAATAATCCTGTTTCTGAAGAGCTTCAAACGCCGCTTCCGCCGCCAGCATGCCGGATTTGATAGCTAGATGAATTCCTTTCAGCCGTGAGATATTTATAAATCCTCCTGATTCTCCGATCAGCATAACGCCGTCAGCGTAGAGCTTCGGCATCGACCAATATCCGCCTTCGGAAACTGTTTTCGCACCGTAACCGCTCATTTTTCCGCCGTCCAATAGGCCTGCGATATATGGATGCGTCTTAAATTTTGTAAAAGCGGCGTGCGGATCGAATGTTGGATTTGCATAATCCAGCGCGCTGACAAATCCAACGGAACAAGTCGTATCGCTCATCATGTAAATCCAGCTGCCGCCGTAATGATCCGAGGAAAGGGGCCAACCAGCCGTGTGAATGACCATACCTTTTTTCAGGCGCCCTGACGGAATTTCCCATATTTCTTTGACGCCGGTTCCATAAACCTGCGGGTTACGGTCCGAATCGAGTTTTAGCTTTGGCACTAATTGTTTGGTCAAACTCCCGCGAGGGCCTTCCCCCAAAATAGTTATTTTCGCATGAATATCTACGCCGGCCTCAAAATTGGATTTCAAATTTCCGTGATGATCAATACCTTTGTCTCCGGTGCGAATACCGATGACCTTGTCACCGTTATATAAAACTTCTTTCCCGGGAAACTCCGGAAAAATATTAACCGTATCGCTGAATTCTTTGCCGATTTGATCCGCCAGCCACTCAGCGACCTTATTAAGCGAACAGATGTAATTGCCGTGATTCTGTAAGGTCGGCGGAAGAACGGGGAATTTTAATTTTCCTTTTTCCGTGAGAAGATAAACAGATTCTCCCGTCACTGCACTTTCCACAGGAAAACCTTTTTTAATAAAATCCGGTATGAGTTCCTTAATCCCGGACGGATCCATAACGGCGCCGGACAACATGTGATCGCCGACATTTTTCCCTTTTTCCAGAATCCCAATCCCATTTTCCAGTTGAATTTTCTGTCCTTGTTTGGTACCGCTTTCAATTGCGTCATTATGTTTCTTGATCAAATCAGCTAAATGATAAGCCCCGGCCAGGCTTGACGGACCGGCGCCAACGAAAAGCACATCCATTTCCATCACATCGCGTTGAATCTCTGCCATATTTATTCCCTCTCAAATTGATTCATGAATTTGTTTGATCATGCCTTCGTTATGGTTTCGTGATTGTCAAATCGTCAAACAAGACCCTCACGTCATATCCTACCGCAAGTCCGATCGAACGATCACCTGCGATCGGATCCTCAAAGGTCTTGATCAGTTGATCATTAATATAAAATGAAATCTTGTTCTTCAGGCATTTCACTTTTAATATATTGGTGCTTTCACCTTTGATCACCGGGGATTTGGTCCAATTCAAATAATACGCCTCCCCCGCTTTTACGTGATTCACCGAATATTCGCCGTCATGATTAATGTAGATATTAAAAAAATCACCTGAATTCATCGAATACACGTCCAGTCCGTAGCTTTCTGTGTTCGAACCGCTCTCCCACTTAGTAGTAACGGCTATGTTTGCATCGCCATACGTATCCGGCAGCCAGATCGGCGATGCCGATGAACCGTTCAGCGAATAAGCGCCGTTTCGTACATAAGAAAATTTATCTTCTTTCCAGCCCCTGGAATTCATCGAAAAATCGTCGGTATAAAATTTTCTGCTTTTTTCGATACGCGGATCCATGTAGTCGATCTTAAATCTGCTTTTCCCTTTTAGATTCAAAGCCTCTCTTGCGACCATTTTCTGGTTAAAATTTTTCGAAAGATTTAAATAATCTACGATATAAATACCGTCGTCATTGTCATCGATCCACCCGATTTGGCCTTTTGTAAAATCACAAGCTCTCAATCCATGCGCTTTCATGATACATTCCTCGTTGATCAAACCGCCGTCCAGCGCATTTCCATTTATTACGCCCAATAGTCCGTTCCGCTCGTTGGCATTGGAAGCGCCGGCATATTCATCCAGCGCGTTAAAGATATGTCCGGTTTCGTGCGCCATCACTTCCCACGCCTGATCGGGGCCCCAGCCGTCGCACCGGTTATTCATTACCAAAAGCGGTCCGCCCAGATTGGCCCATGCAACCGAACCGGATTCCTTCCAATTTCCGTCATCGTCATTATCGGCGGGAACCGCAAGCACCACAAAAGCCCAGTTCGTTTTGTATTTGTTTCGAAGATCATTGGCAAATTCATTGCAAATGCGGTACGAATCGCCTTCACCGTAGCCGAGTTTTATCGCTACGTCATTGATCCATACATCCGCGTCTTTATATGAATGGGTAATAGGCTCGTACTTCGTTTTCACATCCATAAATTCATACGTCCAGGATAAACTGGCGCGATACCCGCCCTGTTCTGCCCACCACTCGAGCCCTTTACGAACCTGATAGAACATGTCCTCTTTGGAATAATCATCCCAGCGTTCCGTCTTCTTTTCCAAAGTCCCGTCGCTCTCCACGAACACTACCGCAACGGCAACACTACCCATCATATATTCGCTGGTTTCATACTTGCCCGGTTTCTCTTCAGCGCGGTCATTATCTCCGCTTTTGTCCTCTTCACCACGTGTGGCCATCATGGCAAGAAATTTTTGATTCCATACGTTGATTACCATTTTATCTCTGAAAGAAAAACTACCCTTCGCATCATAAAATGTATCGGTTACCGCGATAACTTTGGATTGTGACCGCAACATTTTCTCGCCGTCTTTGGTCAGGTAGCCCTGAATGATCGTTGGCGGATAACAATGAATGGCATGTCCGTCAGTCTTTTCAACGATGTTTTTGTATTGAACAAATTTAGCAGAATCTTTGTTATCCAAAACGATCATGGAGTATTTTCCGGTAAACAGGCTTTGAGAAAACACGTTCGCTGCCGGAAACAACAACACTAGTAACATGATACAATGTAATATTCTCATAATTCATTATTCCTTTAATACCCCCAAATTTTCCATAAATATACTTCATTTATCATTTTACAGCAACGATTAATTTATGGTGAACCACAGTCGTGCCGTTCAAATCCCGTTGATTTTCTTCGTATTTTCGTTTAGTTTTTGAAGGTGTGATATAACGCGCGCATGATCTTGTGTCAAACCATGTTATGTGATATATCGCTCCCGATAGATTTTCAAAATTACATCGGGTTGTGATGAGTCAGAATTGAAATAGGAAATCCTATGAGAAAAGCGCTAAATTTGTTCCTGGCGTTAGTTCTGTACTTCAGCATTACAATAATCAATGTACAGCTATTTCTTAATCCTTTAGTTATACCGCTATTTCCATCGGGATACATTAGAGAACACTTCTGGATTAGGGACTACATTCATCATTTTGTACAAATGTTTTTGGCTTTGGTGGTTATAGTTTTCATATTAAAAGGGCGTTTTAAAGATTATGGTTTAAACTTGCAAAATTGGGACTTATCTAAAAAGTACATTTTATGGTTCTTTTTGGTTTACGGTGTTTTTACAGCGCTGAATTTTCTCCCAAATTTTCTAAACGGAGAACCGGAACCCGTTAACTTTTCGCTAACAACCTTTAATATTTTGGGGTGGTTTTCCTTTACAGCGCTGATGAGTGGAACGTCGGAAGAAATATTCTTCCGTGGCCTACTGCAAACATTTTTGAATAAGGCATGGAAAGGTTCAGTTAAGATTGCACAATTGAATATTCCTACGGCTGGAATAATAGCAGCGCTTATTTTTACCTTTGCACATATGGAATTTAATTTTGACCCTTTCGCTGTCAGTTACAACATTCCTCAACTAATAGTTGCTTTTATCTTGGGTATATTTTACAGTGTCGCATACGACCGTTCCAAAAGCTTGATTGCGCCCATTGTGGCACATAACTACGCCAATTTCATCATGTATTTTATCGGATACTTAACAATAATATTGTTTTCATAAATCTTGAGAACGTTTCAATTTGCAACTCGATTGGATGCAGAACAACGGTTAACATCAGTTCCAACCGGACTGCTGAGCATTATACAGCCAACTATTTTGCAATGCTTGATATTTTTGAAATAGAAATTTCTAAATCACTGGATGCTAAGCCGGAGTTACTACCTTTTATCCCAGAGCTTCTTGCTGATTTATGGGAGTTGGGTAGTTCAACGGATTTGGTTGTTGAATTATTTAGACCTTTGAATCTTTCGCCTAAGACGACGCGTGTCTTGGATCTAGGCTGTGGAAAAGGCGCTGTCTCTATTACCTTGGCGCACAAACTCGGCTTTCAAGTATTCGGTATTGACGGTTTTAGACCTTTTCTTGAAGAGGCAAAATTAAAATCAAAGGAACATAATGTTTCTGATTTATGTCATTTCGAATATGGCGACATACGGGAATCCATCAAAAAAGATGAAATTTTTGACATTGTAATCTATGCTGCAATTGGTGATGTTCTCGGCGGATTCAATGAATGCGTTGGAAAACTAAGACACACCATTCGTCCGGGCGGGTATATGTTAATTGATGACGGTTTTCTTAAAGAATCCGTTAAGATTGAAAAGGAACGTTATGGACATTATGTTTCGCATGGCGAGACTGTGAAACAACTTACGTCTTTTGGCGATATTCTTTTGAAAGAAAAAGTCTTCACCGCTGAGGAGACGAGAACTATGAACAAAAAATATACCGTAATGATTCGTCAGAGAGCAAAAAAGCTGGCGAACGATCATCCCGAATTAGCCGATTCTTTTTTTTGGTATCTTCGCAATCAGGAAGAAGAATGCGAAATACTTGAAACTGACGTTGTCGGCGCTGTATGGCTTCTTCAACGTAAAGTGTAATTTGTAAATTTTGGTATCAACTCAGCGAAAGTGTAAATAAAAATTTACTGCTTTTTCGAGACAATTTGTATCTTGTTATAAATGATTAGCGGTATAACAAATCGCTGAAGCTTAGCTCAATCGTTAGACGAATATCCTGTAATAATACAACCGGCCGATGTTGATTTGGGAGCGGCACATAACATAGTGAAAGACGTTCTCTTACCGCAAACCAACCACTGAAACTATGTCATTATCCATAGAAAGTAAGATCAAACTCAACAATGGCGTATTGATCCCCGCAATCGGACTGGGTGTATATCAAGCCCGTGCCGGCGGCGAAACGCGGGATGCGGTTTTGCATGCTCTCAATGCCGGATATCGCCACATTGATACGGCAAAATTTTATGCTAATGAAAAAGACATTGCCGCGGCTTTGAAACAAACCAACATACCGCGCGAACATATTTTTGTCACTACCAAACTGTGGAATAACGATCACGGCTATGATAATACGATCAAAGCGTGCAGCGAGAGTGTGAAGCAACTCGGATTATCTTTTGTTGACTTGTATCTGATACATTTTCCCGTTCGAAAACTAAGGCATGACAGCTGGCGCGCATTGGAAACTCTTCACGAAGAAGGAAAATGCCGCGCTATCGGCGTGAGTAATTATACGATCCGTCACATTGATGAATTACTTCAAAAAAACAAAATCGTTCCGTCCGTAAACCAGGTCGAATTCCATCCCTATTTATATCAAAAGAAGTTATTGGAGTTTTGTCATTTGCATCATATCCGAATCGAAGCATACAGCCCGTTAACTAAGGGGAAAAAACTGAATGATCCGAAATTGACGGAAATTGCAAAACGTTATAACAAAAGCTCGGCGCAAATCCTCATCCGGTGGGCATTACAGCACGGCTTGATCGTCATTCCAAAATCATCTCACGCGGATCGAATTCGTGAAAATTGCGATGTATACGATTTTGAAATATCAGCTTCAGATATGGCTCTGCTTAATTCATTCCACTGCAACTTCCGCGTTGCATGGGACCCAACAAACGAACCGTGAGGTTTTTATGAAAAAAAGCGTGTGCGTATTGCTCATCATTGTTCTATCCTTCAGTTCATGCAAAAAGCATGAAACTAAAGCTCCACGCCCGGAATTTGCAAGAATGGCATGGATATTGGGTTCATGGGAGGGCCACGACAGCAACTCGGTTTATTTTGAAAAGTGGAAACAAACTAGTGATGAACTTTTTGACGGTTTGGCAACAGTCATAATCAAAGGCGATACTGTATTTTCAGAACACGTCACGATCGAAATTATTGACAGCGCAATTGTATATCGCGTGGTTATCGGAAAAAACGAACCTGTGTTTTTCAAACTCATTTCTGCAGATGAACAGTTAATCAGTTTCTCAAACCCTCACCATGACTTTCCGCAGAATATTACGTATCAGTTGAAGCCGGACGGTTCACTTTATGCGTACGTGGACGGCATGATCAACAAACAGTATCGAAAGGATGAGTTTTTTTACAGCCGGGAGAAATAAAGTTTATGAAAAAAATTTACCACCTCGCGACCTGCAAAACCTGCCAAAAGATCATAACCGCAATAAAACCCGGTAAGGATTTTATTTTCCAAAATATTAAAGAAGAAAAAATCACTCCGGAACAGCTTGATACAATGAAAAAAATGGCCGGATCTTACGATGCACTATTCACAAAACGTTCTATGAAGTTTCGTGCATGGAATCTTCAAGACAAAAATCTTACCGAAAATGACAAACGTGACCTTATACTTAAGGAATATACTTTTCTCAAAAGACCGGTTTTTATTGTTGGGCAAAATATCTTCATCGGTAACGCTAATACAACCGTTGAAAACATCAAAAAAACAATTAAATCAATATAAATAATGTTTTAAAACATGACTTTGGTCATTCTTTTCTGACCTTTTTATTATTATACTAAGGGCAGTATAACAACCCTTTTATCCTGTATGGAGGTATTTTATGCAGAGGATCAGAACTATTATCATGGGCGCGGCGGGACGTGATTTTCATAATTTTAATGTCGTGTACCGTGATAACAAGACGTATGAAGTGGTCGCTTTCACTGCCAATCAAATTCCCAACATTGACGGACGCAAATATCCCGCCGCCCTGGCCGGAAAGCTGTATCCTAAAGGTATTCCGATCTTCCCGGAAAAAGATCTTGAAACGCTGATAAAGAAACACAAAATAGATGAAGTCGTTTTTTCTTACAGCGATGTTTCATATAATTACGTCATGTCACGAAGTTCCATCGTCAATGCCGCTGGCGCGCATTTCAAATTGCTTGGCGCCGGGTCGACCATGATCAAAAGCAAAAAACCGGTCATTTCGATCTGTGCTGTCAGAACGGGTTCCGGCAAAAGCCAAACTACGCGGCGTGTATCAGGAATTCTTCAGCGTATGGGTCTCAAAGTTGCGGCAATCCGTCACCCGATGCCCTACGGCGATCTCGAAAAACAAAGAGTACAGCGTTACGGCTCCATTGCCGATCTGAAAAAACACAAATGCACAATTGAAGAGATTGAAGAATATGAGCCGCATATTGTCAGCGGAACAATCATCTATGCCGGCGTGGATTACAAAGCGATCATCGAACGAGCAGAAAAAGAAGCGGACATAATTCTCTGGGACGGCGGCAATAACGATATGCCGTTTTACAAGCCCGACTTGCATATTGTCGTAGCCGACCCGCTCAGGACCGGACATGAATTATCTTATTATCCAAGCGAAGCTAATTTACGGTTAGCTAATGTAGTTATCATCAATAAAGAAGATACTGCGGATAACAAATCTATTAACCAGCTCCGCGATCATATTCGACAGGTCAATTCCACTGCGACCATCGTGGATGCGGCCTCGCCAATTCTTGTGGATCATCCTGAATGGATTACAGATAAAAGAGCGTTGGTCGTCGAAGACGGCCCGACATTAACGCATGGCGAGATGAAGTTTGGAGCCGGGACGGTTGCCGCGCAGAAATACAACGCAAAGGCGATCATCGATCCGCGCCCGTATACGGTTGGCACGATCACGGATACGTTTAAAAAATATCCCGACATCGGAATCCTACTTCCGGCCATGGGTTATGGAAATAAGCAGATCAAAGACCTTGAAACGACAATCAATAAGGTTCCGTGCGATGTGGTTATTATTGGAACACCGATCGACCTAACGCGTTTGATCAAAATTAAGAAACCTTCCGTGCGCATTCGCTACGATTTGCAGGAGATTGGAAAGCCAAATTTAGATACCATACTTTCTAAATTTGTCAAAAAATCGAAATAACTTCACAATACAAAGCCTGTTGTGTTGATTTGACAAGCGGGCTTGGCATATTTTGGCCACGTATGAAAACAAAAATCGGCATCCTTACCGTTTCCGATCGTGCCAGCGCCGGAGTCTATGAAGACCTTTCCGGCAAAGCTATCATTGAGCTTCTTAACACCTATTTAAAAAGCCAATGGGACCAAGTATACAAGATCGTTCCGGACGAACGGGATGATATAGAGAAAGAATTGAAAAGAATGGCAGACGACGAGGGTTGCAACCTGATCGTTACAACCGGCGGAACCGGCCCCGCTAAGCGCGATGTCACGCCGGAAGCAACAGAAGCCGTTTGCGAAAAAATGATGCCCGGATTCGGCGAATTGATGCGTGCGATCTCGCTCCAATACGTTCCCACGGCTATTTTGTCGCGGCAAATGGCAGGAATTCGCGGCCATTCGCTTATCATCAATCTTCCCGGAAAACCAAAGTCAATTAAAGAATGTATGGATGCAGTTTTCCCTGCCGTCCCCTATTGTGTTGAACTAATAGGAGGGCCTATCTTAGAATGCAAAGACGATGTGATAAAAATATTCAGGCCAAAAAACTGAATGAAAAATTACTTGAAACTCAATCAAAAATTTTAGATCATTAGATAGTTATTAAATAAACTGAAGGAGTTATATGAAAAAGAAAATTATGCTGATCGCTTCCGTTGCAATACTGGCTGTTGCCGGCGCTGTATTTGCGTTTACATTTCAAAATCAGGAACCTGCCGTTGTTGCGACGCCGGCGAAAACTGATGCTTGCTGTATGTCAAAGGAAGAAGCCGGCAAGACTACGGCTGCTGAAAACACAACCGCAAAAGACGCCTGCTGCGCTAAGAAGTAAATTTTTCATTACCACTAAAAAAGGCAAGGAAAATTCCTTGCCTTTTTTGTTTTCGATATTGTTTGCTTCTGTTCACATAACGCCCCGAAACTGCGCAATCATTTTTCGTGCATACTCAAGGCTTTGATCGTTGGGATGATTTCTTATGAATTCCTGGATAATCTTAACGCCCTCATCAGCTCCGCGTAGCTCTTTGGTAATATAGGCTATATCGCGAATCACGGGAAAATAGTCCGGTGTTAAAGTTCGCGCTTTTTCATATACTTCAAGGGCTTTCTTATAGTCTTTTTTCAAATATGCGAGATAACTCCCATAGTAATAATATCCTTCCCTGTCATCAGGATATAATTCGGTAATCAGCCGATAGTTTCTTTCGCATTCCTCAACATCATTCTCAAACCAGCCAAGATTACCCTGAAAAATCAACGCCTCCTTACTGGTTCTACCTCTGAATTTGTCTTTGAAACGAAAAGCTTTTTGCCCATAGACCGCAGAAAGAGAGTCTTCTTTATTAAATGATGCATTGCATGAAATAAGCGAATAGGCTAGGGCGAAATTGGTATCAATTTCAACGGCTTTAATCATTTCATCTATGCCTGGATGAAATAAACCGCTCATAGACATCTCCCAGCCACGGACCAAATAAGAATACGCTTCAAGTGACTTAGTGGTAAGTTCGTTGATAGAGAGAAATTTAAATTTCGATGTGTCTTTCAAAGAAAATTCGTCACTGATCTTCATCTGAAATTTCATACACAGAGAGTCGATCAATCTTCCGAGAATACTTTCCTCCTTGACTTCCTGCAGAACAAAAGAGCCTAATAATCTTTCCTCCTCAAGGTCGTTCAGATCTGCAGCCAAAATGAAGGTATCTCCAAATTTTTTTAAACTGCCTGTTATCATAAGCCTGCTATTGGTCTCCTTTGCTACCTTTTCAGCAAGCTCCTTTTTTCCTGCGATACTTTGATCGTCTATCTGAAGTTCTTTCATTGCCCTGGCGATACGTAGAGGACTGACCAACTGAACTGCAGGAAACTCGTAAAATTTCTGTACCATTGCGTCGTTAATTACCCTGCCGATTTGTACTTTCTGAAATCGTTCATCACCGGTATCGTCTGAAAAGGCAATGACAGCTAAGGTCGGCCTTTTAGCCGGTTCCTGTTTTTTTTGAATTGATGGAACTAAGACAAGCCAAACAGCAGCGACAATAGCTGCCGCCACACACAGTCCTACAGCCACTTTAAAATATTTTTTTTTATGGGTCATTTTGGTTCGCGGCCCCAGACTTGCTGTTTTAATTTGCGTCGGATCCCATACCACTTCGTACAGGTGAATAGGCCTGCTGATATTTTTTAATTCTTTAACACCATGGTCTTTGAAGTGATAGGATAATTTCCCAAGTGCAATGGAGTAAATATCATGCGATATAAAAATTTCACCTGGCCCTGCTACAGACTCAATTCGGCTCGCTATATTCACGCCGTCACCGAAAACGTCCTGCCCGCGGTAAATAACGTCCCCAACGTGAATGCCGATCCGAACCGATACCCTATCGTAGGGGTCAACGAGGCGATCTCTTTCAGTTAACTTCTGTTGTATATCCACAGCGCAGTTAACCGCATTAAACACACTGTCAAAATCAGCAAGAAAAGCATCCCCGATCGTTTTAATGATATTTCCTTTGTAACTTTGAATCTTTTCTTCAAGTATCTTATTGTGCTCATTCAGTAACTGTAGGGCATGGTCCTCATTTTCCTGCACCTTCTTACTATAGCCTACCATATCGGTGAACATGATAACAGAAAGTTTACGCGCCTCCATCGGTCGCCTCCAAAGATGAATGAATACGATAATTCTCGAGAAAATAATTAACGAACTTATTGCTCAGAAACGGTCGGAAGAGTATGTGTTTCAAAGGAACTTAATCAGGTAAGTAGACTAATCTATATATAAGATGTGAAAAAATCACTCATTTTTTTTAGAAGCATACTTTCGGATGAAATTGTTTGAGCGGCCGCAGGAAGTGAGTTTAAAAAAAGTCTCCCGTAGTTTTTCGATATGACACGGTTGTCCAAAATAACGACGATCCCACGATCCGATCTGCTGCGGATCAGCCGGCCAAATCCTTGTCTGAATTTTATTACGGCTTCCGGAACGGAATAATCAAAAAAAGAATTGCCTCCCATTGATGTAACCCTCTCCATTTTAGCTGCAACCAGCGGATCGCTTGGAACTTCAAACGGTAATTTGGTGATGATCAATATTTCCAGTGACTCTCCGGGAACATCAACACCTTCCCAGAAACTGTCCGTACCGAACAATACGGAAGTTCTCTCGTCAAAAAAACGCTGTGTAACATTGCTGCGCGATCCGTCCTGCCCCTGCATGAGAAGAGTGATCGAACGGTTCTTTAACCGGCGCTTCATATCACGATAGCACTTATTCATCATGGCATACGAAGTAAACAGCGCCAGCGTTCCTTTTTCGTTTTCCAATATAATTTTTTCAATTAAAGTTGAACTTGCGTCGCTAAAGTCCGCAGACGAGGGATCCGGGAGAAAGGACGGGATAAAAATACGGCACTGGTCATTGAAATCAAACGGCGACCCTACGGAAAATTGTTTTACATTGTCTAGTTCCATCAACCCGGAGCGGCTTTTATAATAATTAAAATTTCCAGCGACGGATAAAGTTGCTGACGAGAAAACGCAGGTATTTAATTTCTCGTACAACCGGGCTTTTAAAATATCGGCCACGTTCAACGGCACACCGTAAAATCGTATATCATATGAACGCTCTTTGGCAGGCAACTCATACCAATAGACATAATCTATGTCGTTGGAGTCTGACAGGAACTGTGCGGTCTCGAGTATTTTTTTTAATTCATCGCGTTTCAATATGAGCATATCCTTCATCGTATCGCCGTCTTCAAAAATATCCGACTTCCAGTCTTTCATCCTGTCGATCAGCTTCAGCAGAGCGTCATCCAATTGAGCTGACGTCGCAAAAAATGCACTTAATTCGTCTTTCGTATTTTTCCAAATAGCATTCTTTGAATCATATCGAAGCTTGTTTTCACGTGATCTGGTCTTAAGAACGGAAGTGTCTTCGAAATCAACGGAACGTCCGCTGGTGGCCTCAATAGTCAGTTGGGTAAATAATTCCTGGGTCTTGATCCAAAATTCAGTGCAAGCCATGGTTGCTTCGGCCAGCAATGAGCTATAACCCGTCGACTCGCCCTTACTCAATCGACTTCCTGTTAATTTTTGTTTTAATTGAAGCAGAACGCCCGATTCCAACTGATCTCTTTCATACAGACTTATAACAAAGTTTTTTACAGACCATAGGGATAAACCTACGCCAAGATAATTCTGGGCCGTTTTTTCAACATGATGCGCTTCATCGATTATTAAATTAGTATAATCGCCAAGAATCGCATTTTCTGAGATAATGTCTGAGAATAGAAGCGAATGATTCACAACAGTTACTTGCGCCTTGCGCGCTGCATCACGAATTTTCTTAACAAAGCATTCGTCGGATGAATTACATTTTTGTGCCTGACAATAGGCGCTTTCAGACGCCAGTTTATTCCATACGGACATATTTTGTTCATGCTGAAATCCGCTGCACTCGCTGATGTCACCGGTCTGAGTCCGGTCTATCCAAAAAATGACTGGCAGTACCTTTTCTCTCTCCGTCGGCGTCAAATGCCCGGCAGGATCAAGACATATCGTTTTCCACTTTTTCATACAAATGTAATTACCCCGCCCTTTGAGCAAAACCGCGTAAAATGGTATTGGAAGGATTTTTCTCAGCTGCGGGATATCTTTGTAAAACAGCTGTTCCTGTAAATTTTTTGTATGCGTACTGATGACGACGGATTCGCCCGCATGACTATTCTGAGACGTCCAATATATGGCCGGCACTAAATAGGCCAGGGACTTGCCCGTACCGGTTCCGGCTTCGGCCAAGACGAATTGAGACTGATTAAAAGCTGCCGCAATGGCCAAAGCCAACTTCACTTGCTGCGCGCGTTCTTCGTAGTTGTCAAAATGGGCGTTTAATAATCCCCCGTGCTCAAACACCGTATGTATCGCTTTTTCAGGAACGGGCTGAGCTGAATCAGGTTCAGAGTCAGCCGAATCGTCGCCAATGGTGTTAGACGGAAGTAATGGGATTTTTACTTTAGGGAATTGGAATGCAGTGGGTGCACCCGCTTTATTGTGTTCTGCGATCTTCTTAAACAGAATTTTCAGAGGAGACCGGCTATGCTCTGTGAACTTTACAAGAAGAGATAATTTCCTTAAATCCACACGCGCCAGCCCTTCGATCAGATAAAGAACAATGACAATGAGTTTTTCCGAGGAGGTGTGTTTTTTTTCAAAAGGAAATTCAATTACGTTTTCAATATTTTCTATTGAATAAGCCGTTAGATCCGGAAAGAGTATTCGGGTCAATTCCAGAGCATCCCAAAGCTGGCGAACAGAAAAAAACTCCTCTATCGCCTTATGACCACGACTTTTGCTTAAGCAATCCAGCGTAAACTCGCTGTCAAAAAATATCCACGGCACATCGTTCGGCAAATCATCAATTCTTTCAAGAAAATCATCTGGTATCCGGCCGGAATATATTTTTTTCACAGAATAATCTGTAAAACGGCTGGCGTCAACAATCAAGTCGTCCGATTTAGGTTTGCTTTGTTTTCGAATTGACAAAGAAATAAAATCGTTCAGCCCAATATGTGTCAACAGTTTCTTCAATTGGAGTCTTGGTATAACGGTGAGTACGTAAGGATCATTAAGTGCCTAGTCAAAGTATCGCAGCAACACGTGGCTCATGAGTTCAACGGTGCGGTTTATTGCTCGTTCATCGATATTGAATTTAGAATTATGGAGCGGATGACTGTTTTCAGGCGCCGAGCACACGCCAATTCTTAAAAAATAGATCGGGCATTTTTCTCTGTAATAAGCAAAATCCTCGCTTGCCGTCATGGGGTATTTTAGTTTTTCAATGGACGTTTCTCCAAACACATCACGGATCGTTGCTTCGATTAGCCGGCCCAGCGCAGGGTCGTTGATGACCGGCGGGGCATTTGGAGTAATTTTTATATCGCATTCGGCTCCATACATGCCGCACATCTCCTTGGTCACACGTTCTATCAAGGTACGTAGTTTTATTCTGTCTTCTTCAGCAAAAGTTCTGAAGGTTCCCGAAAAATGACAAGTTTCAGGTATGATATTGTGCGCCGTTCCGCCGTGAAAGCTGCACACGGAAATGACCGTGGGATTTTCCAAACTGCTGAAATGACGGCCTTGAATCTGATAAATCGCATTCACGGCCTGCATCGCAACAAAGACCGTATCTATCGTGTCATGCGGACGTGCGCCATGCCCGCCTTTGCCCTTGACTACTATATCAAAAAAATCAACCGAAGCCATCATGGCCTCGTCCTTAATACCAAACGTACCCATCCTAAGGCTTGGATCGACGTGAATTCCAAAAATAGCTTCTACATCATCAATGACGCCTTCTTTAACTACCAATTCAGCTCCTCCGCTCAACGCTTCTTCCGCAGGCTGAAATATGAATTTAATATTCCCTTTCAACTGATTTTTCATCTTGTTCAAGAGCAGCAATGTTCCGCTAACGATCGCCGTATGCACGTCATGTCCGCACGCATGCATAACGCCCGTGTTCTCACTTGAATACGGAGCGCCCGTTTCTTCTATGAGGGGCAAGGCGTCAAGATCGCATCGGAAAGCTATTTTTCTCGAAGACGTCGGCGAGCCTAATTCAACAAGCAATCCGGTATTAGCGATTCCTTTTTGAACTTCTATACCTTCCTTTTCCAAAATACCTGCGATGTATGCCGCGGTGCCGTGTTCGTTATGGCTTAATTCAGGGAAGCGATGAATATGCCGGCGAATATCAATGATCAGATCCTCTATTCGCTCTAATTCGCCAGCAATAGCTGATTTTCTATTTATTGAATTCTGCATTATTTATTTTGCAATTATGCGTGTTTTTTTTTTAAATTAAGTAAACTTTTTAACTCAAACCGGTTTGGGTTACAGATATGAATATCAATACAAAAGAAAAATCCATCATTTTGGCTCGAGAAATCCATGAAGCCATGGAAACCCTGGAAGTTGCATTAAGCGCCGGAGCAGAGGATCGCGAAATAATCGAGGCAAAAAACATTGTTGCTAACGTGTTGCGAAGCCACAAAACTTTTTTGGACAGTCTTTCCGGTTCAGAAAAGGAAGACGCTCATAAACTCTTTTCGAAAAAGATCGAAGATATGGCGTCCAGGGCCCAGGCGCTCAAGTAACGCTTCCTCCAAACTCATTTTTGAGCATATCGTCATACTGATCTGCATACCATCCTACGCGATCAAAAGTACTCCGGCATTCTTTCTTATCCATCCCTTCGCATTCACGCAAAATCCTTAACCACACCCAACCTTGATTGATCGAAAAACTTGCCGAATACATTTGATGGTTTAGTTTCAATAATTTCTCATAAAGTTTATTCGGATCGGAAGCTGTAATCATCATCACTGGCGCCGCGACACAAAAATATGATAACCCCTCCGCTGTCGTGTAAACGTCAGCCAATATCTTGGCGGAGCCTTTTGCCAAATTCCATTGGCCCGGAATAACTTCACCATGCGTATCAAGTGTACGACACTGCTCAGCTCGAGTGCCTAATTCCGTTATGACCTCTTCGACCATGTCGTAATATCTGTCTAATTCCTTCTGTGCAGACATGAATTACTCCTTTTATTACAGGCAGAAAATGGAACGGATTCCTTCATCCACGGACTGGATAGGGGTTTTCAGCGTTTTTAACGCGAGGCTGATATTCATCGAAACATCTTTGGGGCGCTTAGATAGAGACTGCATCTCTTCTGTTTTAATACCGACAATCGCTGCATCAGGTAATTTCAGATGATGCGCCAGACGCAGTCCAAAATCGTAGCGGCTAATCCTTTCCGGTCCGGCCAAATGAATCATTCCCTGATAAGTGTTTGACGCTAACTCCATTAAACATTCCGCCGCATTGCTTATATTCATCATGGAGCGAAACTGATCTTTGAACAATGTCACTGAATCTTGATTTCGTAATCCGTTATATAGTGTATCGAAAAAATTCAACCGTTGATTTAAGTTGAAACCATACAACAATCCAAGCCTTGCCGTTACATAATTCGCAGTCGTAAATTTTTCCAGTATATCGTTTTCTACTTCTAATTTTGTGTCACCGTAAAAATTGACCGGACAGGTTTTGTCCTCCTCGGAATAATCCCCTTTTTCGCCATCAAACACTAAATCCGTGGAAGTGTAAACAAAGCGGACCGCGTTTAGATTGGCATAGGTAATGATCTCACCCGTCGCCTTCACGTTGATCTGCCATGCATCCAACTTGCGTTTCTCACACTCATCCGGAGACGAAAGTGCCATCGTATGGATGATGCACGTTGGATTAATACGCGTCAGCATCGGAAGGATTGAGTTTCTTGCGTCCGTAAAATGCCAGAATATTTTATGAAAATTAGGGTTGAGCGCATGATACGTCGAGTGCACTTCGTCCCATTTCCCAGACTTCAGAGCAATTCGAACCAGATGGCTCCCTAAATTTCCAGTGCCACCTGTAATTAGTAATATCTGAGGCATTTTTCTAGTTCTCTCTTATCCGTGTTAAAAAAATTAATTATATACAGTTCAAAATGCAAGCATAAAAACATAAGTTTTATTAACTTATGGCTGTCTCATAATGAGGCATTTTTAATTTTTTGATACACAAAATGTTAAGTATTTAATTGCTGCAAGTTCTAATAAACTATTGATTTAAATCATATTAGCGAGAGCACTAAATACGGCACAATCTATGCCTATATTATAGTTGTTCATTAAATGATTCGAAACTGTTTAAGCAAATGTTGACCATAACAGAAAGTACAGACGGGGAGTTGATGACGATGAGAACCAAAAATATCTTCCGCATAATTGGATTTGTGGCCTTATTCCTCATCGTGATGCTCGTCGCTTACATTTTTTATAATCCTACGATTTTAATGGGCGTAGCCGGAATATTAGTTCCCACAGGATTATTTGTATTATTACTGCTTGCATTTTATTTGTTAATTCTAAGTACCAAATATTAATCAGTTGATCATGAAAAGCCTTGCATTAGAAAAAAGAACTGTATTCGTCATCACCGGAACCAATGAAAAGAGCATAAGCGAGGCAAAGTTTAAACTCGCCGGTTTAAAATTTGGATATGGAAGACTTGATCAAGCCCACTATTGGAGTCTGCCGTTTGAAAACAGCATTCTTGGGTTCGAAATTCTGAAAAATTTATTTAACAACGTTAAGCGCATCTACTAGTACCTATTCCGACTAAGACCTCCTTCAGCCTGGTGCATCGCACCGGGCTTTTTTTTTTGAATCCTTTGGCAAGCAATTCACTTGCTAAAAAAGGTTAGTTTAGGTACTATTCCTTATAATTTTTCATCGTTGTGAAAACATCCATTGTTTTCCATTCCGAACACTGTTCAGTAACATCCGGGCACCGGCATATGATAGTTATTAACAGACAGCCCGTTTGAATTTCTACTGACTATTAGCATCATGAAAAAACATCTTTCTGAACTTCTATCAGTTACAGTCAAACAAGTTCATGGTAAGACCGACGTTTGGGTAACGGGATTTTCTTCCGACTCACGTCAGATCAAATCAGATAACATGTTTTTTGCAATTAAGGGCGAGCAAACGGACGGTAACAAGTTCATTCAGGTTGCGATAAAAAACGGAGCATCCGTTATTGTCTCTGAAGTCCCATTAGAAAAAGCATTAGACGCCGTTTATGTTCAGGTCACTGATATCTATCAATTCATGGCAGAATCCTCAGCTCTCTTTTATGATACAAACGATCCCGCATTGACCATCATCGGCGTAACCGGGACGAACGGGAAAACGACCACGGCACATTTCATTTGCGAGATTTTAAAGTCATTTTCAATTAAAACGATCTTCATTGGTACAACCGGAATTGAGATCTGCGATAAAGTATTTCACACGGATTATACGACGCCGCCAGCGTACGAACTCCACCGCATTCTAAGAGAAGGCATTGATCTGCAAGCATCGCATGTTATCATGGAGGTCTCTTCCCACGCGTTAAAATATAAACGAGTTTGGGGACTGAAGTTCGACGCCGCCGTTTTTACCAATTTAACGCACGAACACCGTGAAATTCATCCCTCAATGGAAGATTATTTTCAAACCAAACTCAAACTGTTTTCAATGTTAAAAGTTGCTGGTGTCGGGCTGACCAACGCTGATGATAAATATGGAAAACAAATCATCCATGAGTGTCGGAACGTTAAATTGTATGATTATGGTCATACAGCTGACAAAATAAAGGTCGTGCACCTGGCCTACATCGAAGGAACCCGCAGCCAGTCAATTGTCTATGAAATTGGCGGAATTCAGTACGACTTCAACATTCCTATGATCGGCGCTTATAATGCATACAATGCTCTAGCCGCGGCAGAGACACTCGCAACTTTAAAATTTGACAGAAAAAAAATTCACAATGCATTTATGTCGATTCCGCCAGTTGCGGGTCGTTTGGAGTGGTTCAACATCGGAGAAATAAAGGCCATTATTGATTTTGCGCACACACCGGACGGCCTCGACAAACTTATTAAAGCAGTCCGTGAAATAAGAAAAAATAATGCCAAGATTATTACAATTTTTGGTTGCCCCGGAAGCCGCGATATTTCGAAACGACCTTTGATGGGCAAGATCGCCGTCGAACTCTCCGATTACGTTATTGTCACCACGGATGATATACACTTTGAAAATCCGGATAAAATTATTAGGGATATTGTAAAGGATTTGGAAAAAACTAATCTTGAGACCGTGACGGACCGCAGAGAGGCCATAGCGCGCGCGCTGCAGATCGCCAAAAAGGGCGATTTTTTGCTGATTGCCGGTCGCGGCCATGAAAAGTACCAATACGTAAAGAACCGGAAGATACCATTTTTAGACAAGGATGTCTTATTTGAGGAAGCTGAAAAGGCTGGCTTATGGATCCAAAAATAAAAAGCTGTTTACAAATGTCTGAGTTTCTCAGAATCGAACATCATCCACGCTTGTAAATAGCCTTTTATTATCGTAGACGCAAGTTTACGCCATCGCGCCGACTTTTTTGGCCAGTGCTGATTTCTTGTTCGCGCAGTTGTTTTTGTGAAGAATTCCTTTAACGACCATTTTATCAAGCAAACTCGTGGTCTTCTTTAATAATTCCTGAGCTTCTTTTTTTCCGGCCGCTGACAAAACTGATTTCACAGAATCACGCATTAATTTCTTATAATGGCGATTTTTGTCGTTATCTCTTTCATTCCTTCTTACGCGCTCTTCTGCCGACTTGTGATTAGGCATCTTTGACTATCCTTTTGTTTATAAGTTTATTATCATTAATACATTATATTTTATCATTGCACCTTATAAAGTGGTCGCCAATATATAAAACTAAACCTGAATTGTCAAATTAAAATTTTATTTTGACTGATATTATTATAACGTTTATATTATCCCTGTTCAATTAAACCTACCCTACTGATCATACATTATTGCCCATGAAGCTCATTTATTTCTTGCTAATCCCAAGTTGTTTATCAACCGCATTTTCACAGGATAAATCTTTGAGTGAAAAAATGCTTTTCGATACGGGTCTGACGGCTTATCGTTCCAAGCTCTATCCCACATCTATAAAAACGTTTGAATCAATGATCGCCAATTTCCCGGAGGGTGATCTTTATACTGCCGGACTCTTGATGTTATCGAAATCCTATGAAAAAATGCGCTACTTCAAGAAATCAATAACTGTGGCCGACGAGCTCATTACAGCATATCCGGGCAGTAAGTACATAGATGACGCATTGTACACAAGGGCGCAGAGTTATTATGGAAATGACGATTATACTTCCGCCATTAGGGATTTGTCCCTACTCAAAACAACATCCATAGAAAAGCATTTGCAATCAAGATCCGATTCCTTAATCAGAAGAATAATCCAAAATAATTTGTCCTCCATCCAGATAAGAAATATGATAGCCGAGGACGATGATCCGGAACTTCTTTCTGTTTTGAATTCACAATATGTAACCAATTTGATGTCACAAAAGCGATATGTTCTTTTGCAGAAGTTTATCGAATCTACTCTTCAAAAAGACCCCCAATTATCAACAAATAAAGCCTTTCGTGATATTCTTAAGCAAATAAATAATAAAACAGACGGACCGGTCAGATTTGGATTTATAACTTCTTTAACAGGATCCAACGGTGAGACCGGCAGATCAATCAAAAGCGGCGTCGAGTTGGCAGTTTCTCAGTATAACCGGTTATACACACCGAGCATCGAATTGGTTATTTACGACGACCAATCGGATATCATTCAGGCAATTCATGCGGCTAAAGAACTATCCGCCGCCGACGGCATCTCTGCCATCATCGGACCCGTTGAAAGCAGCGCAATGGCAGCCGCTGCCGTGGTTGCCGATCAGTATCACATCCCTATTATCTCGCCTACCGCTACAAAATCAGGTCTTACGCAAATCGGCCCCTATGTTTATCAAGCCAATGTGAACATAGAATCCCGCAGTGAAGCCATGGCGCATTATGCCGTTGACGTACTCGGCCTGAGGACTTTTGCAATTCTTTCACCTTCCGATTTGTATGGCGACATTGCATCCACCGCTTTCGCACAGTCGGTTGAAAAGCTCGGAGGAAGAATGATCGTGTTTGAAAAATTTTACGATAACACGACCGATTTTAAGGGACAACTTGTACACCTTAGAAAAATGGGTTTTATCGACAGGGCGCTTCGCCAAACCTCTTTCCGTTTCCTTTCTAAACTTACTCCTCAGCAAGTCGATTCTATTTATGCACAACATTATCCCATCGATAGTACTTCAAATGAGGGTGAATATAGCATTCCGATGGAATTTATCGATGCATTGTTCTTACCCGTATATACCGATGATATTAAATACATCGCACCACAACTTGCATTTTATAACATCAAAACGCAGCTGCTTGGGGGCGATAACTGGTACGATCAAACCGAATTGAGACTACATCAAAATTACATAAACGGAGTCATGTTCGTATCCGAGTCGTACCTGGATCCAGGTAATCCGGAAGTTAAAGCGTTTAATGAAGCGTTTAGAAAAACCTATGGAGTCTTGCCGTCGCGCGAAGCAGCGTATGGTTTTGACCTGATGAATATGCTTTCGGCTTTTGTGCACTCAGGATATTATACAAGTGAAGAAATACAAATTGAACTTAATAAAGGTTCAATATGGCGAGGAATTCACAACAGGATAATATTTACAAACGACTCGCGAGTCAATTCATCCGTTCATATCCTGCAATTTTCTAACGGGCAAATAAAAAAAGCCTCTGAATAGATCTTTGTTACACTATCCTATCGTATGCACATAAAACATCTCATCAAGAAAATCTGCATATTTTTTTTACTGCTGTACCTGTGCGCGCCAGAATTGCTTTCGGCACAGACGGACAGCGTGACGATCACGGAGGTAATGTTCAATCCAAACTCTACAAACAACGAGTTTGTAGAGATTTATAATTACGGTTCCACTCCCATTGACTTGACGGGTTGGAGACTCTATGATTATCAGGACGTTGATACGTTGAAAGATTTCGGGCAAGGGTTAATTCTTGCTCCAAAACAATTTGCGGTAATTTTTTGAAAGCGATTATGACACAGCGGCTGGAATATACAAAACACTTATTCCGCTTTCTGCTCTCATCGTTAGAGTTAACGATACCCAAATTGGGAACGCACTTGGCAACAATGGCGATAATGTAATCCTTGTACGGTCGATCGGCGACACCTTATCCAAATATACATATACCAGCGCAAACACAACGGGTATATCGGATGAAAAAATGAATGTTGCTGACTCATTAAATTCGGCATCAAATTGGACAGATAGTAAGACAACAAATGGAACACCTGGCAATTATCCCGAACTAGATCTTTCAATTAAGGAACAGCGACTTATTTTTGTCCCAACAGAGCCCCCGACAAATTCTACGGTCAATATAACTGCAATAGTCAATAACATGGCTATCCGCGGAGCAGACAGTTTTAAAGTTAAGTTTTACGAGGACCTTAATAGAAATTACAATGCAGAAGATGGTGAGGAATTAGATTCAGTCAACCATTTAACATCGCTGAATTTCGCCGATTCGGCTACGGTGTCGGTAAATTCTTCCTCACTTTCAAGCGGGACACATGTTTTCCTTGCGAAAATTGTTAATATATTTCCTAATGCAGACACTTCACTGTCCAATAATACAGTTATTGACTCCGTTTCAACAGTTCCCGCAATGGATCTTTCTGTGAGTACGTCATTTCTCACTTTTACTCCGTCGAATCCAAAAGTCGGAGACAACTTGCAAGTCATTTCGAGGATAAAAAATACAGGTTTAACTGCAACTACTGATTTTACGGTAAAATTTTATGAGGATATCAACCGTAATGTGTTTCCGGACGCAAACGAATTCATAGATTCGGTCAACTTTGCGGGTATTCTAAATACAAACGATTCCATGAATGTCTCGATAATGGTAAATGGTATAACATTCGGCTGGCATCCGTATCTGGCCAAAATTATTCCTTCGAGCGTCATACCGCTAGTAGACGAGGTCAGTTCCAATGATCAGCGTATGGATTCCGTAAACGTCACGATTCCCGATTCGATCACCCTTACGGAGGTGATGTTTAAACCAATTAGCGGTGAGGATTTTGACGAATTTATAGAAGTATATAACTACAGCAATCAGCCGATAGACCTGCTAAATTGGCGCGTTCGAGATAACAGTGCAATGGATACGTTGAAAAATGCAGGTTCCGGTACCATATTAAATCCAGGTCAATTTGCTGTAATATTTCATCAAGGTTACGATCTTGTAAACGGCTTATATAAAGATATTTTTCCAGTCGGGGCGCTCCCACTGAAAGTTCACAGCGGATTAATAGGAAACGGTTTAGGAAATTCGGCCGATTCCGTAAAATTAGTGAATTCGATAGGAGATACGATCTCGCGATATGCCTGGTCGGTGTCGAGCGGTTTCACGTCAGGTATTTCGCACGAGAAAAAAAATTTAAATAACGATAACTCTCCGTCAAATTGGATAAATAGCATTTATATAAATGGTACACCCGGATTTTTAAATAGCGTGACGCCAAAACAATTTGATCTTTCGATACTACCCCATGATATTGCTTTTTCACCGGCCTATCCGGTTTCCGGTCAGATGTTTTCAATCTCAGGGCGGCTTTACAATATCGGCGAAATGCCCACCGGCAGTTTTTCAGTGAATATTTACCGTTATGTTGACCAGGACTCGATATTGCTTTCGTCCTTCAATTCAACCGGTTTAGCTCCGGGAGACTTTGTCGTAATAGCGGCGTCCGATACATCTGTTGTTGAAGAACAGCAAATTCTTATCCGTATTATTTATCCGTCAGATGAAAATTTACAAAACAATGTTGCACTCAAAAAAATTGTATTGGGCGCGAAACGATTTTCCGTTGTCGTCAATGAAATTAATTACCTCCCCTCTTCAACTTCTACAGAGTGGATCGAACTGTATAACCGCAGTCCGGATTCCGTCAACTTAAAAAAATGGAAATGGAGCGATGAGGCAAATATTAATTCTCCGAAGTCCATAACAACGTCTAATTATTGGCTCAAATCAGACGGCTATGTTTTACTTGTCAAAGATTCCGCTTTGTTTAATAATTTCTACGCCAACGTTCCTGCTCACAAATTTTATATGAATACAAACTTTTCCTCATTAAATAATTCGGGCGATTTGATTGTCCTTTTCGATAGCCTTGATATTCCGATTGATAGTCTGTTTTATGAACCTACCTGGGGAGGCGGTGCGGATATTTCCTTAGAGCGGGTCATCGCAGATTCTGCGTCGACCATTCCATCGAACTGGCGGTCTTCCGAAGCCTATCACCAGGCAACGCCGGGTTCATTGAACAGCCAAACACCGGTTGCATTCGATATCGCGGTACGTCAAAATGATATTACTTTTTCACCGCCGCATCCGGCTGTAAATCAGCCGGTCACCATCACAGCTGTTGTTCGTAATAAAGGCTTACAGGCTATTAATTCATATTTTACTGTAAAAGTATTTTATGACGAGGATGTAAATCAAACTCCTGAACCATCTGAATTAATTGATTCGATAGGAATCAACAGCCTTAACGTTGACGATTCCCAAGCGGTTGAAATAAACTGGACAGTCCCGTCCATTCTTTCCAAAAGAAATTCTCAGCTAGCTGAATCCCGATATATTATTGTTCTGTTGGAATACAGCGGAGACCAACGTATTGAAAACAATTTGACTATCCGAGAACTCAAGATCGGTATCCGTGATCAATCAGTTTTGATCAATGAAATATTGTATGAGCCTGACACATCGCAGGTCGAGTTTATTGAAATTTATAATTTCAACAACACAGCATTGAATCTTCAAAACTGGACGATTTCAGATGCCTCTTCCTCTAAAGTAATCGTAGAACTGCCTCAATATATTTCCACACAACAATTTAGAGTATTAACCGGCGACAGTTCTTTTTTTAGAAATTTTCCATCTGTTCCCGACAGTTTAGTTATAGTTATTCCCTCCATGCCATCCTTAAATAATACGGATGATAAAGTCGTTCTCAAAGACGATGTAGGGAATGTGGTTGACAGCCTGCATTATTACAGTACCTGGGGCGGTCGAAACGGCAAGAGTTTGGAGCGCCGCAGTTCCACTTCGAATACGAATGACCCGGCAAACTGGGTTTCATCTCTGTCTGCAGCCAGATCTACTCCCGCCGCGGCTAACAGCATTTTTCAGGCGCATGCTTATTTACGCAATTCGCTCCTGATAAATGAAATCATGTACAGCCCGTTCACCGGTGAACCCGAATACATAGAAGTTTATAATCCAGCGGACTCAGGAATAAACCTGCTGAACTGGAGCTTGTTGGTTGGGTCTGACAAAACCATTATTGTGTCTGATCATTTTATCCTGCCGTCAAAAGATTATGCAGTTCTTGCCCAGAATACTTCCTTTTCGAATCGTTTTGATATTCCAAATTCTAAAATTCTTTTAACCGAAAGCGGTTTGCCTACGCTTTCTAATTCAGGTAATACGATATTACTTCAAGATCTTGTCGGAAACACTATTGACAGTGTGAACTATTCGCCAAACTGGGGCGGCGGCGAAGGTATTTCGATTGAGCGGATTCGTTCCGACGGAGACGCAAATGTAGCCGGCAACTGGGGATCGTGTGTATTCATTGAGGGTGGAACGCCAGGCGCAATCAATAGTAATATTGCAGGCAGCTTACGAAAAAAAATAAATATCACCGCCTCCCCCAACCCGTTCCTGGTTGATCAGGGGCAGCAAACAAAAATAACGATTGATATACCGGTCGCACAAGCGCGCATGACCGTCAAAATCTACGATAATCAGGGCCGTTTGATCAATACGTTATTAAATAATTCATTGACAGGCAGCCACCGGGAAATCGAATGGGATGGGAAAGACAGAGGTCGTAAAATTGCGAGGATGGGAATATATATTATCTATGTCGAAGTAATTGACGATATTTCCGGTTTTAGTAAGAGCGCAAAACAAACTGTAGTTTTGGCCAGACGATTGTAGTTCGGGCAGAATATCAATATTTTAATGAACTGAGACTTTTTCTTAGATTTTTCTCGATACCTCCACACACGAGATCACATAACTTAAAGATTGATTCATCCGCAATGCTGTAAAAGCTATTTAAGCCTTCTTTTCGGCGTTTCAATATCCCGGCGTCAAACATTAAACCCAGATGTTTTGAAACATTGGCTTGGTTCGCCCCCGTTACTTCGACAATCTGCTGTACGTTCATTTCATGATCATGAAGACTGTGCAGAATTTTAAGGCGCATGGGCTCCGACAATATCTTAAACCGTCCTGCCATAAGATCCAGCGTTTCGTCTGACATATTTTTCATTACCTATTCCTTCATATTAGTCTTGCTTAAATAAAATAGATATAAATTATATGAATATCAAAAACTTTATTGGAGAAATAAATAGTTCCTTCTTGGGAATAATTTTCTTGCATTAGAGTTATTAATCTACTATATTGCTATATAATCATATATATTCTAACAATGAGGAATTATGAAATACAGTTTCTTTTTCATCATAAGCTATGTAACCATGTCGGCAAGTGTATTTGCCTGGTCGATTGGTGGAACAGAATTGAGCCTTTCGGATGCCCTGAAAAGGGCTGAAGAACAGAATTTTGACCTTCGTCTGATGGATACTGAAGTTGAAATTTCCAGCGCCGATTTAAATAAGACCTATTCGCTCTTTCTGCCGCAAATTACGCTATCCGAAACATATGTTGCGACAAACGATCCGCTAAATGTTTTCGGTATCAAACTCAAACAGGAAGTGGTTTCTACCAACGATTTTAACCCCCTGTTGTTAAATGATCCCAAGACTATTAAGAATTATACAACCAAAATTGAAGTCCAACAGCCTTTGATCAACCTTGACGGCCTTTTGGGTCGAGGCGCTGCTTCGGCAGGTCTTAAAGCAAATCAAGAAAAAAGAAAAAGAACGATCGAATATATTCATTTTCAGGTAAAGAAAAGCTATTTCGAGCTCGTGTTGGCACAGGCTAGCCTCAAAGTAATTGACCAATCGCTCGGGGCGGTTAAGGCGTACCGTGATCAGGCAAAGAACTATTACGATCAGGGTCTTATTCATCGTTCGGATTTACTGATGGCTGAAGTTCAGCTCCTGGATGTTGAAAGTAAGAAAATCGAAGCCGCTAATCAGTTGAAAGATGCTACAGAGCGTTTATTATTTCTGATGGGAATACGCGAACCGATAGACATCACGCCATCGGACACGTTGAACTTGCCCTCAAGCGAAACGGCGAATTTAAATATTTCGACTGCCACTGAAAATCGTTCGGATATAAGGGCCATGCGATATGGTATTGCCGCTATGGAAAAAATGCATGCTATGAATCTCTACAAGCTGGCGCCCACGATCAATGCGTTTGGAAGCTACGAAATGAATGAAAACAAATTATTTGGCAGCAAAGGCAAAAACTGGATGGCCGGCGTCATGTTAAAGTGGGAGATATTCAAGGGATGGGATAACTTCGGCGCAATACAAAAAAGTTCCGCTCAATTGCGCAATGCAAAAATTAACTACGACAAGACCCTTCAAAATAACCGAACTGAAACGGCGGCGGCAATGCGTAAACTGGTTGTCATGCAAAAGAAGACGGAGCTGTCAAAAGAATCTGTACAACAGGCCGGCGAAAGCCTGCGTATCATCTCAGATCGTTATGCCAAAGGATTGGAAAAGACATCCGATCTACTTATGGCTGAAGCAACCCTATCCAACGCAAGGCTCAATCATTTACAGGCGCTGTTTGGCTATAACGTCAGCATCTTTTTCCTGGATTTTCTATTGGAAGGCAAGAATTAAATTAAAACACAGATAAGTTTTCTAAAAAAATAAATTATAAACCTTAATCTAAAGGACGAATAGGGGCTCTATGAAAACAACATTGTTAATTACTCTTTATACGATCACAGCGTTATTGGCATCTTGCAGCGGTTCGACTACAGACACCGGCCGCCAGCCCACTCCTCCAAACGTATCCGTACATACCATTACGGCTAGTGAAATACCGCAAGACTTTATTTATACCGGTAATATCGAAGGCGACCGACGCGTAAGTCTTAGCACAAAGATCATGGGTCAGATCATAAGCATGCCTTTTGACGAGGGCTCGCTTGTTGCCGCCGGCCAGTCCGTAGTAAAAATCAAAAGCGATGACATTTCCGCCAAACGCGGCCAAGTCAAAGCCAATCTGACCGAGGCTCAGGCCGCACTGAAAAACGTCGAAATAAATTATCAACGAATAAAATCTCTGTATGAATCTAAAAGTGCGACAAAAAAAGAGATGGATGACATTGAAATGGCCTATCACATGGCCAAGGCGCGCGTTTCTTCTGTAGAAGAAATGGAAAAAGAAGTCAGCGACGTTATGGAATACGGCGACATCGTCACACCAATTAAGGGTTATGTGATAAAAAAGATAGCGCAGGAAGGCGACATGGCCGTTCCGGGCATGCCGTTACTGATAATCGAGGATATGACAACTCTGAAAATTAATACCCGAGTTCCGGAGACCGAAGTTCATCTTTTCAAAAAAGGCGACCGTGTAAAAGTTCATATTGACGCATTACCTGAAACTGAACTGACCGGAAAGGTTGATCAGATCAATCCCGGCGGTAATCCTGCCAGCCGTCAATTTGAAGTCAAAGTCACATTAGACGGCGTTAGTAATGCACATCGTCAGGCGATTAAATCCGGAATGTACGCCCGGGTTATACTTGAGAAAGGTTTTACTAAATCAGTCCTCATCCCTGAAAATATCCTGATCAGGCGCGGCCAATTAGAAGGTGTGTTTGTTATATCGGACAATAACACTGCAATGCTTCGTTGGATCAGAACAGGAAATCAGAACGGAGACCGGATCGAAATTCTATCCGGATTACAAGACGGTGAAAAAATCGTTATAACAAGCGATGTGAAAATTTCAGACGGACAAAAAGTTGAGGTAGCACAATGAATCGAGGATTAGCAGGAAAAATCGCTTACGCATTTATCAATTCCAAACTGACACCGCTGCTTATGGCAGCCTTTCTTGCCATTGGCCTATACAGCGCATATCTGACGCCCAGCGAAGAGGAGCCACAGATCAGCGTGCCTATCGCCGATGTATTTGTTCAATACCCAGGAGCAAGTCCTGAGGAAATTGAAAGCAGAGTAACCAAACCTCTCGAAAAATTAATTTCCAATATTCACGGCGTTGAATATGTTTATTCCATCTCCAACCCGGGTATGGCTATGTTAGTGGTTCGATATTACGTGGGTGAAGATGTCGAGAGAAGCCTTGTTAAACTCTATAATGAATTTGCCAAAAATATGGACAAGATGCCCAAAGGCGCTTCCATGCCGTTGATCAAGTCCAAATCTATCGACGACGTTCCAGTGATTGCCCTTACGATGTGGAGCAAGACGTATGATGATTATCAGATGCGGCGAGTGGCAACGGAGCTTTCGTCGGAAATAAAACAAATCGAACATGTTGCTGAAACCCAGGTGATCGGCGGACGCTCCCGTCAGATTCGCGTCATATTGGACAAATCAAAAATGGCGGCACATCATGTTGATGCTCTTATGATTGCAGGACAAATACAATATGCTAATCAACAATCCGCAGCAGGGAAGTTCAATTGGCAAGACCATGAATTTCTTGTCGAAGCAGGCGGTTTTTTAGAATCCGCGGAGGAAGTCGGCAAGATCGTAATTGGCGTCTATAATGGAAGTCCGGTCTATTTGAGAAATGTTGCGGAAATCGTAGACGGCCCGGAAGAACCCAAGGATTATGTCAGCTTCGGATTTGGTGATCTGGCGGTTCCGGATGAGTTCAAAAATGACGATAAGGAATTTACTGCCATTACACTTTCGGTTTCCAAATCCAAAGGCTCCGATGCGATGAAAATCGCAGAGAAGGTAATAAGTAAAGTTAATGCTCTGAAAGGCGGCCTCATTCCGTCAGATGTCATAATAACAACTACCCGTAATTACGGAGAAACGGCATCGGAAAAAGTCGGCGAACTGCTCAAACATCTCTCCGTAGCAATTCTTGCCGTAACCGTTCTTGTCGCACTGGCCATGGGGTGGCGCAGCGGACTTGTGATTTTTATGACCGTCCCGGTTACGTTTGCTCTGACGTTGTTCGTGTATTATATGTTCGGCTACACGCTTAATCGTATAACCCTTTTCGCGCTTGTATTTGTGACGGGACTCGTAGTAGATGACGCGATCATCGTCGTGGAAAATATGCACCGTCACTTTAAAATGAAACAGCTGCCGTTTCTCCAGGCTGCCATCGCAGCCATCGATGAAGTTGGTAATCCGACGATACTTGCGACTTTCACGGTAATCGCAGCAGTTCTGCCGATGGCTTTTGTTTCCGGATTAATGGGCCCTTATATGAGTCCCATGCCGATCGGCGCATCTCTGGCCATGCTGTTTTCTCTGCTTATTGCTTTAGTCATAACTCCTTGGCTGGTACTTCGATTGTTCAAAAATGAAGAACATGGTCACGCCGAGAAACATTATCGATTAGAAGAAACAAAGATATATAAATGGTATGCCGTTGTAATCACCCCATTGATCGAAAGCAAAAAGAAGCGTTGGCTATTTCTAGGCGGCACGATGTTACTTCTGCTTGCATCAATGTCGTTAATGTATTTCAAATTAGTTGCGGTGAAAATGCTGCCCTTTGACAACAAAAATGAAATTCAGGTGATCATTGATATGCCGGAAGGAACGACATTGGAGCGCACCGCCGCTGTGACCAAAGAAATAGCCGCTTACATCCGTACTCAGCCTGAAGTTGTCAACTACCAGAGTTATGTCGGCACATCCGCGCCAATCAACTTTAACGGGCTCGTCCGTCATTATGACCTTCGACGTGGATCTAACGTTGCTGACATTCAAATGAATCTTTTGTCGA
>WBUR01000030.1 GCA_008933615.1 bacterium
GGGGTTGCTGGTGCATGACCTGGCGATTAAAGAAATCCGAATTTGATAAGCAAAAAGGCGCCGGAAACAAAAAAGCGATGAAGAAAATGGTAAGCGGAGGAAAAGAACCCGGCATCATGGCCTATTATAATGGCACACCGGTCGGCTGGTGCGCCGTGGCGCCGCGGACGGAGTTTATTCGCCTCGAAGGATCGCGCGTACTCGCGCCCATCGATGATCAGCCGGTGTGGTCGATCACGTGTTTTTTTATTACTAAAGAATTTCGCCGTAAAGGATTGTCAACCGAATTGCTCAAAGCGGTCATTGCGTATTGCAAAAAGAAAAAAGTTAAAATTCTTGAAGCATATCCCGCCGAACCCTATGCCGATAATATTCCCGCGGCTTTTGCATGGACGGGTATTCCTTCCGCTTTTCTTAAAGCAGGTTTTACGGAAACCGCGCGAAGGTCGAAAACGCGGCCGATCATGCGCCATTATCTGTAGTTGATTCAAATTTATTTCAATTTACTTAGAGAGAACAAAAATGAAAACTTTTTTCTCAATAGCCGGCGTTATTTTAGGCGCGTGTATCATATCCTTTTTACTTATCGGCGTTTTTATGCCGCGGTTGGATTACAAGATCACGTTTGAAGTGAATAAACCGGTTGATCAAACATTCAAGAGCTTCATGGACGTGACGCTGATGGGGGAGTGGATGACGGGGTTCAAAAAAATGGAAACGCTGAGCGGAAAACCCGGTGAGGTGGGAAGCAAATACCGGCTTATTTTTGCCGAAGGAGACAAGGACGTCGTCGTTGACGAAGAAGTGATCGCGATGAAAGAAAATGAAGTATTTGCCTTTAGCATGGAAAATGATTTTTTGAACGGAACCGGTGAATTTCGTTTTGCCGGGAAAGAAGGAAAGACGCAAATTACGTACATTAACGATACAGCGGGAAAAAACATAGTTTATAAAACTATGTTGGCGCTATTCCGGTCCGGTATCATGGAAAGAAACACAAAAGACTTTGATAAACTAAAATCGCTCATTGAATCTGCAGAACAATAGTCAGAAAGGCTTTATGAAATCCGTCTTCACCGTCTCTTTTTTGTTTTTACAAATTCTCACCGTCTCCTTAAGCCACTCTCAGGATACGCTGACTACGGCCAGCGGTTTAAAATACATCGTTACAAAAAAGGGGAGCGGGGAGCCCGCGAAAATTGGTTTTGCAGCGGACGTATTGTACAAAGGCTTTTTCATTGACGGCAAAGTTTTTGATCAGACGCAAGACAGAGAAAAGCCGTTCAGCTTCGTTTTGGGCAGCGGTCAGGTGATTAAAGGCTGGGAGGAAGGCGTGGCGCTGATGCGCGTCGGCGACCAGTTTCAATTGATAATCCCGCCACAATTAGCCTACGGGAAAAAAGGCATTCCAGGTTTGATACCGCCAAATACGACATTGTTGTTTGACGTGGAATTACTCTCCGTGCGCGACGCGAATATTGTTGCCGCTAAAATACCTGCGAATACACTGCTTGATGCGAAGCAGCTTGCGGCGAGTCTTCAAGCGGCCAAACAAAAGCAGGGCGATACGATAACCGCTTCCAGCGGGCTAAAATATGTTGTCGGTAAAAGAGGCAGCGGCGAACCTGCGCAAGCCGGTAAGTCGGTCGAAGTGCATTATTCAGGATTTTTGATGAATGGAAAAATGTTTGACTCCTCTCGTGATCGCGGGGAACCTTTTGAGTTTATTCTCGGGCAGGGACTGGTCATCAAAGGGTGGGATGAGGGTATTGCCCTGATGCGGGTAGGCGATCAACTTCGCCTGATTATTCCGCCGCAACTGGCCTACGGCGAACGAGGCGCCGGCGGAGTCATTCCCCCCAACGCAACGCTCCTGTTTGACGTTGAACTCTTGGGCGTCAGCGAGCCGAAAACATCGATCTCGGAAATTCTGGCCGCAATTATTTTTGAAAAAGATATTCAGGCCGCGGTTGATGAATACCATCATTTAAAAAAGACTCAACCGGATACGTATAATTTCAAAGAAAGCCAACTGAATATGCTGGGATATCAATTGATGCAGGCAGGCAAAACGGCAGAGGCTATAGAAATATTTAAGCTGAATGTGGAATCATATCCGCAATCCGCAAACGTATATGACAGCCTTGGCGAGGCTTGTCTGATCGGCGGCAAGAAAGAACTCGCTAAGATCAATTACAAAAAAGCGGTGGAACTAAATCCAAAAAATGTGAATGCTATTGAAATATTAAAAACGCTTGAAAAAAATTAACCGGGTTATGGTCATGAAATTACATTCCTTTACTTTTGCCCTTGCGCTGTTTTTATTTGTTTCGGTTTCGATCCACTCTGCAGAACCAGAATCACAGGATCCGAAAGATTTTAATGCGGTGATTTCTGAATTGGCTAAAAAAATGCAGGAATCCAATGCGACCGACAAGCCCAAACGATTAGCTGTGGTGACGTTTGTTCCGAGCCAAAATCGGAATGAAAATGCAAAGAATGAATTTGGGGAGTATGTAACGGAATCTCTGATCAGCGCGCTCAGTTCGAACAAAAAGATCTTTAAACTATTTGAGCGCAAGCGTTTGGATGCGGTGCTAAAAGAAAATGACCTGATGCTGACAGATCTGATGCAGAAAGATGCGGCGATCAAGATCGGCGAACTTGTTCCTATCGACGCTTTATTTTCCGGGACCTATACTAAATTGAAAAGTTATATTGACGTCAACGGCCGTCTGATCGACGTGGTTACGGGCGAGATCATGGTGAGCGTTTCCGGCAGGATCCAATTGACCGACGATCTGATGAGCCTGTTTCCCGGCGCGAATAACAATGAAAATGCGCCGAACGAAAACAGAAAATCCGATTTGGACCTTTGTAAGGAAAAAGCGAAAGCCGTAAAAGCGCGCCTTAACGATCTGAGCAGCGACGATAAGATTCAAGCCTTGGTTCGTGACGGTATAAAATTTCCATTCGATACGGAATGCGGCGTCTTTCATTTTGATCTGATGTATGCGTTTAAGCGATATAACATAGAAAATACGGAGTACAAGAAATTTTTGACGGCCGCGTTGGATTCGATCCCGTATCCTGCCAATGACCAACGGGCTATTGAGATCATTCGATATTTGGTGAAGGACAGTGTCATCGATTCGCAGGAATGGAAATTGGGTTTAAAAACTCTTCGGAAGGTCGGTAATTACTCATTGTCCAGTTACATCAGCTATTTGTTAACTCATCAGAATATCTCAGCTTATCTCAACGAGTGCTATGACCGCATCGATGAATATTTTGAGCTGGCCCAAGCCGGTCGCATCGGACTACCGACGCCCGTCACTTTTACTGCCGCTTTTTTTGAAATGACCGAAGGCGTCAAGGTTCGACACGATAACCGCCTGCTGATTTACTGCTATGAAAAATATGCCGACCGCTTGGCCATGGATGCCAAGACGGCCAAGAGTATTTATTCTCTGTTGACGGCGATTTACAAAAGTGAAGATGATTCGGAACGGAAAACGAAAACTCTGACATGGCTGGCCGACCTATTTAACCGTTCGGAAACGAATGAAAAATCGGCGGAACAATTATACGATTTTGCGCGTTCCTTTGAACCGAACCCGTACAACAAAGAGGCGAATAAGCAGATCATGCGGGAATTTCCGCAAAAAGACTTGGAATCATTGGTACAGGCCTGCCGGAGTAAATTCTCCGAATATGCGACGTTAACTGCATACAATAGTCAGTTGACCGACCGAATTAATTTCTGCGTGAAATACGATGTGCCGGTTCCTGGAACGATTCCCACCATGGCCGAGGCGCAAACGATTCTGGCAGGCGATGACTGGGAGGAACAATTACGCGTGATGAAGTTGCTTGTTCAAATGAATGAAAGGCCGAAACCCATTGAAAAGGTACTTGTAAATATTTTGGACAAACGCAGTTTGGATCATAAAGGCGAACTTTCACAGATGCAGGAATCAGCATTAGTGGTTTTAGGTAATGTGCGGACTAACGACTCAAAGGCAATAAGTTATATGATCGCGAGCCTCGAAAGCCGCGAGTATATGATACCCGATAAGGCGGTTGACGCATTAGTATCCATAGGGAGAGGAGCCGTTCCGGCTCTGATCGCAAAATTGAACTCCTTAACAATTCACGACGGCGGGCTGCAATACAAGATTGCGGTAATCCTCGGACGCATCGGAAAAGATGCGCAGGCGGCTAAACCTACCCTGCAGGCTCTGCTGGCAAAGTCGACGAATAAAGATATCAAATATGCGATCGAAGCGGCTTTGCAGGCGATGGAATAAATAAACGTCAATGACGTTAGACCTTGCTACAAGCGCTTAACCAATAGAAGGATTTATATGCGTAAAACCCTCGCTGTATTTTTATTTGGGATACTATTTCTGTCTTGTGCGAACAAGAGTGAGTTTGCCCAGAATGCCAAATCAAAAGACAAACCCATGAAGGATAAAATTATGAAAAGCGATGAAGAGTGGAAAAAAGAACTCACACCCGAACAGTATCGTGTACTGCGGGAAAAAGGTACGGAACGCGCATTTACAGGCAAGTATTATCAGAATCACGAAGACGGAATATATTATTGCGCGGCGTGCGATAACCCATTGTTTACTTCAAAGACGAAATTCGAATCAGGCAGCGGCTGGCCGAGTTTTTATGAACCCATTCCCGGCGGGATAGAATCGGAGACAGATAACAGTTTGGGCATGGCACGAACCGAGATTCTATGTGCGCGATGCGGCGGACATTTGGGACACGTGTTTGACGACGGGCCGAAACCGACGGGATTGAGATATTGCATCAATTCCGTTTCATTGGACTTTAAGAAAGAATAATTCGTTTTAAGTCCAATTACATGAACAAATGAATCCGTCTGGTTCCCGCCAGGCGGATTTTTTCTTTTTCTCTTTCGAGTCAAAAAAAAAATTCATAATGTCTCATCAGATTTTAAATAACTCCAAATAAGGAATATATATGTCGGAGCAAAAATCACAAAGTTTGATGAAATCGTTTCCGGGCGTGTTTTGGCTTGCCAACGTGATGGAACTTTTTGAACGCGCTGCCTATTACGGCCTTAATTCCGTGCTTGCCATTTATTTGACTAACTCCATCCACGAAGGCGGGTTGGGCTTTTCAGAACAATCGGTTGGGTTTCTGCAAGGATTGATCTATGCCTGCACGTATATCATACCGATATTGGGCGGAGCGCTGGCGGATCGCTACGGTTATCGCCGCATGCTGATAGTGGCGTTTTCATTTCTTGCGGCAGGTTATTTTATCAGCGGTCACATGAGCGCATACGGCGGCGTTTTTGTTGCGTTGCTCATTATGGCAACAGGATCGGGTTTGTTTAAGCCGATTATCAGCGGAACCATAGCGCGCACGACGACGGAAGAAAATTCAGGATTCGGTTTCGGCGTGTATTATTGGATGATCAATTTGGGCGCATTCTTGGCGCCGCTGGTTGTCAGCGTGTTAAAAGGGTTCGATTGGAGCTATGTTTTCACCGCTTCTGCGCTGTACTGCGCGCTGATGTTGATCCCAACCGTATTCCTGTTCAAAGATCCGGCGAAACCGGCCAATACAAAAAGTTTAAAAGACGTGTTAAGCGGAGCAGCAAGGGTACTCGGCGATGCACGGTTCATGTTGATGATATTTATCTACTCCGGATTTTGGATTCTCTATTTCCAGAATTTTGGTTCCGTGTTATGGTTCCTGCGCGATTTTGTTGATACGGCACCGATCGATCAGGCGTTTGCTTCAATCGGTATCCCGCTGAAGTTCGATGCGGAACACGTCACGGTAGTAAATGCCGGAACAATCATTCTGCTGCAGGTTTTTGTCAGCAGAATTGTAAGAAATGCCAAACCGCTGTTGACCATGGTGGGCGGCATTGTGCTGGGTGTGCTCGGTTTTGTGTGTTTGGCTTATGCGGGCAATGTCTGGGTATTTGTACTCGGCATCGCAGTTTTTTCCATTGGCGAAATGACCGCACATCCGAAATACTACAGTTATGTCGGGCTGGTAGCGCCCGTGGAAGGGAAAGCGGTTTACATGGGTTACGCCTTTCTGTACGGTGTGATAGGAAGCCTGATCGGTTCTAATCTTGGCGGCGCGATGTATGAAAATTTTTTGAAACCGCTGGTCGGGCAGACAGGGATTGAAAATGAACTTAGGAACTTCTGGCTCATCTTCGCCGGACTTGGCCTACTTGCAATGTCAGGCCTGCTCTGGTATAACAAATATTTCGCCGTTGATTCGCCGGATACAAATCGTAAAGCGCGTTTCGTCATGATCGGGATTTACGGAATGCTAATCGTGATTGGAGGATGGTTTTTCTATAATTCCGTTTTTGGCGCCGCTGAAGTGGCCTACAAAACGATGGTTCAGGCGTTGATCATGTTGCTGATCGGTGCGGGCGGGATGGCCATCAGTATGAAACCGAGAACGATGTAATAGACGTTTCTCCCAAAGCGAATGAATACGAGGATAGGGACATCAATCCACGATAAAAAGTTTCGCACCGTTTTTGGTACACGATCGGTGAGGATAATTTTCGTCTTCGACTTGGTAGGACATACCCTGTCTTAATTCGATAAGCCGGCCATCTTCGAGTTCCGTCGTCATATCGCCTTCCAAACAATATATGATGTGTCCCTTTTTGCACCAGTGGTCGGCTTTATATCCGGGTGAGTAAGTGACGACTCTCACGCGAATGTCGCCAAACTGCCGGGTTTTCCAGTTAGCGTAACCCGTCTCACCGCCGTGTCTTTCTTCTTCAACTGCGATCCAATCCACGGTGTCGAATGGAATATTCTGAATGATCATACGCTGACTCCGGGGATGCGCAAAAAAATGAGCTAATACACTTTGCGCATCGAAAATAGCTAAATAAGATCTTTTTACTTCTCTACAAAGTCATATGTTCGCCGAACGCCTGTCAGGAAACCAATACCGGCTCCTACTCCTGCACCAACTCCTGCGCCGAGGATGGGACCGGAAATATATTCCCAAAATCCTGACAGCGGAACAAGGGGCGTACTGCCGTCCTGCAGCGCAAGTCCGATACCGGTACCGAATCCGCCGATCGTTCCGAACGCTAAACCTCTGAATGATCCTTCGCCGCGATTAACCACACTGATGCGGGTAATGGTGTTGAGAGGTATGGATTTTGATTCTTTTACTTTATTGTCGTACCAGGTAATGTTTTCGAATGTGATATCCACATGGCTGACGTTAAAAATATTTCCATCTTTGGCGGTGATTTTGAGTTCCTGGTCAAAAGCAAATTGTTTAAAACCAAAGAACTCTTCTGAAGTAGGTCCTTTGGACAAGGTCACCCGTTGAGGGGCACAACTTATACTCCAAAGCATTACAGATAACATAACAAACAGGCTCGCTTTCATAATATCCTTTCGTTAGATCATTAAATAGACATCAAAAATTAAAAATCTAAAAGTAAAACGACAAATTAGAAATTTTAGATTTTGAATAGTAAATTTTAATATTTGATTTGTCATTTTGACTTTTCCATTTTCCATTTTTGAATTTTGTTCTATTCTTCCAAAGTTGAAATATCTCCCTCGCTCAGCCCTTGCGCTCTGGCTTTGAGTAAACGCCGCATGATCTTGCCGCTGCGTGTTTTGGGTAGAACGTCCATAAAAGTAATTGCCTCCGGACGCGCGATCGGGCCGATCTCTTTTACAACCTGTTCCTTAAGTTCTTCTTCGAGTTCTTTACTAGGCGTAAATTTAGATCGTAAAATGACGTAGGCATGAATCGCATTCCCTTTGACCTCGTGCGGAAGTCCGATGGCCGCGGCTTCCGACACTGCCGGATGACTTACCAATGCGCTTTCGATTTCCGCCGTGCCCAACCGGTATCCGCTCACTTTGATCACATCGTCGATGCGGCCGATTACCCAAAGATATCCGTCCTCGTCTATACGCGCAGAATCGCCGGCCTTGTACCATCCTTGTTTTTCATATTCTTTCCAATACGTTTCTACGTAACGTTCCGCATCGCCGTAGATAGTTCTCGCCATCCCGGGCCACGGCGCTTTGATGACGAGTTTTCCTTCTTCGCCGCGTTTGACTTCTTTGCCGTGCTCATCCACAACCCCGATCTCTATCCCGAAAAACGGTTTGGTTGCAGAACCGGGTTTGAGAGGTGTAATAGGCAGAGGCGTTACCATGAACCCGCCGGTTTCCGTCTGCCACCACGTATCCATAATGGGACAGCGTTCCTGCCCGATCACCCGATGATACCAGCGCCAGGCTTCCGGATTGATGGGTTCGCCGACGGAACCGAGCAGACGTAAACTGCTGAGGTCATGCCTTTTCGGCCATGCTTCTCCAAAGCGCATCAGGCCGCGAATGGCGGTCGGCGACGTATACAAAATATTAATGCCGTACTTTTCTACGATCTGCCACCATCGGTTGGGATAAGGATGGTTCGGCGCGCCTTCATACATCATCAGCGTGGCGCCGTTGATCAGCGGTGAATAAACCATGTAACTGTGTCCCGTGATCCAACCCGGGTCGGCTGCGCACCACCATCGGTCTTCATCCTTTATATCAAAAACATATCGATGCGTCGTAGAAGTATACACGGCATAACCGCCATGCGTGTGAAGTAATCCTTTCGGCTTGCCCGTCGTGCCGGACGTGTAGAGTATGAATAACATATCTTCGGAATCCATTACTTCTGTAGGACAATTCGGATTAGCGATCGGCAAGCCCATAAGATCATGATACCAGAAGTCGCGGTCATTCTCCATGTACGCGTCATGACCGGTGCGTTTCACGCAAATGCAAACTTCGACGGTTGGGGAGCGCTTAATGGCGTCATTGGCGATGGCTTTAAGATCGTTGATCTTGCCGCGCCGCCACCCGCCGTCGGCAGTAACGACCACGCGGCTTTTCGCGTCTTCGATCCGCGCCGCGAGCGCTTCCACGCTGAATCCGCCATAGACAACACTGTGCGCCGCGCCGATCTTGGCGCACGCGAGCATGGCAAAAAGTAACTCCGGGATCTGAGGCATATAGATCGTTACGATCTCCCCTCTCCGTACGCCCATGCTTTTCAGTACGTTTGCAAATTTTGACACTTCGCGGTTAAGAGCATGGTATGAAAAAGTTTTTACATCGCCGGGTTCGCCTTCCCAAATAATGGCAAGTTTATTTCGGCGCCAGGTTTTTAAATGGCGGTCGATAGCATTCTGGATAATGTTGATCTTTCCGCCGGAGAACCATTTGAAAAAAGGTTTTTTGGAATCGTCCAGGACTTTATCCCATTTCTGAAACCATTCGAGTTTCGCTGCCTCCTCCGCCCAAAAACCTTCACGATCGGTGATGGAGCGTCGATAGAGCGTCTCGTAATCCTTGATGAGCGCTGCATCCACGGTTTCTGCAGACGGGTGAAGCAGTTCTGAATTCATCGAAGAATTTTTTGTCGATTCGCTCATACTATTTCTCCCGTTTGAACATAGTTAAATGGAAAGATGTTTTTGGACGCGTGGTTTTGAATGTTGATATTTTTGAACAAAAAATCAAAATGTATTTTAAAGAAATAATTGGTTGATCAGCGTGAACTTTGCTTGAATAAGGCAGGAATTCTTACTAATTTTTTGAGTCGTTTTTATGAATATTGATTTTGTGCTGTTTTATTGGTGAAACGGACATTTGACAGATAAAAAACGATCAACGGTTTATTAGTTAATTAAAATTTGAGAGGGCAAAGCCATGATATACGATCCCAGCAGTAAATTGCAGGACTATTTAGTCTTCGGCGAATTTGGCGACGTCAATCCGTCCATCACAGACTCATCGACGTTCACCTTTATGACGCCGGAAAAAATGAAAGAAGTATTTGATCACGAAATTGAAGGATGTTTTCTGTATTCGAGGCACTGGAATCCGATCAATAAAGATCTCGCTCGGGCTCTTTCGTTTATCGAAGATTCCGAAGCCGCGCAAGTAACTGCATCGGGCATGGCGGCTATCAGCAGTACCGTTCTGCAAATTTGCCAATCCGGCGATGAAATCATCTCCAGCCGAACGGTGTACGGCGGCACGTACGCGTTATTCAAAAATGTGCTTCCGCGCTTCGGCATCAAAGTTCATTTTGTAAATATGCAGGATTTGAATGCGATCAAAAAAGTTGTTTCAGCAAAGACGAAAATCCTTTATACGGAATCGGTCAGTAATCCGCTCCTCGAAGTTGCCGATCTGCCCGAACTTGCGAAACTGGCCAATGCGCATAATTTGAAACTGGTTGTTGACAATACCTTCAGCCCGATGACGATCTCTCCGATCCGGCTCGGTGCGCATGTCGTAGTGCACAGTTTGACCAAGTTTATTAATGGCACCAGCGATTGCGTCGCCGGTTGCATCTGTTCAAGTTCTGAATTCATCCACCAGTTAACGGATATCAATTCCGGCACCTGCATGTTAATGGGTCCGGTTTTGGACAGTTACCGCGCGGCAAGTATTCTGAAAAATCTTCACAGCCTGCACATTCGAATTCAGAAACACGGGGTCAACGCGCTTTACCTTGCGGAAAATCTTGAGAAGCTCGGCATAAAAATATTTTATCCCGGCCTCAATTCTCATCGTCAGCACGCGTTACTAAAAAAAATCATGAATTCAACGTATGGATTCGGCGGCATGCTTGCGATCGACGCTGTAACGGAGGAAAATGCGAATAAACTGATGGAGATGATGCAGGAAGAAAAAGTCGGTTATCTCGCGGTAAGCCTGGGTTATTTCAAGACGCTTTTCAGTGCACCTGGAAGCAGCACATCGTCGGAAATTCCTTTGGAGGAACAGCAGGAGATGGGCCTGAGTAAAGGTTTAGTGAGAATGTCTGTCGGATTAGACAACGATATTCACCGCAGTTATGAGCGTATTAAAAATTGTCTTGAAAAACTTAAATTAATTAAATAATGGCCTTTTGGGTTTGCTTACTTTAGCCTTTTTTATAAACAGGTATGATCCTGTCTCGGGTACATTCATAAGCTTCTCAGTATTGTCATTCTGAAAGAATCCTTTTTCAAGTATAATTACTGCATCATTCTAAAAAGATTCTTACGAGAATGACATTTTTAACGCTGTGTGAGGCCGAAGGATAAGCCTGCGAATATTGTATTAAAAAACAATCCAAATGTTGGCTCATCAATTTCTGAAATGTGAGTAAACCCGATAAGCAAATTAAAGAATGGCCTTTTGGGTTGAGTCAAACCAAAAGATTGCCCATGCAAAAAATTGAAAAAGTATATTACGGATTGGCAATTGTTTTTTCGCTGATGCTGAGCGGTGTACTCTACCGTATTTTTTCCATTCTGGAAACGTTTGAAAGCATAGAAACGGCGCAGTTCGTCTATCATGAATCCGCTTCTATTCTGACGTACGCCGTACCAGCATGTTTCTTAGTATTAATGCTTTTTTCTAATGTGGTCTTTATGAAATCAGGCCAAGGCCGGTATTTCATATTTTCCTATTTGTTTTTTGCCGCTTTTACGATTCTGGACTACGTGTTGGCCGGAGAAACTTATTTTGATTTCACAAAGAGAACAGGATTGTGGACAGGAGGGTTTTCTATCATGGGGCTTGCGGGACTGTTTTTATGTTTTGTTGCGTTTATTCTTACCCTGGCCAATTATTTGATTCTCAGTACGTTAAGAAAAACGAAGATAACTTAACATTAATTATGTCCACAACGCGAAGAAAATTTTTGCAACTTATCGGACTGGAAAGTTTTTCTCTCTTGCTGATCGGAAAAGGAGCAATGCCTGCAACGACGTCTGAACCCGCCGTCAATTTTGTACGTAACGAAGCGTTACCGACAATTCTGGAAGGGTATAAAGGCAACCCGATGATTGACGGGCGGTTTGTTAATACCAATTTGTCCGTATCCGGAGCGCCTTTTAGCAGTATCTTGAAGTGGTTTACCTCGTCCAATCCACAAAAAGAAGAAAAGGATAATGAAAAATACTCGATTCCACTTCATAATATATCCGATTTGAATTCCATCAAAGAAGACTGCATCATTTGGCTGGGGCACGCCGCTTTTTTGTTTCACTTGGGCGGGAAATTGCTGCTGACGGACCCGTGCCTGACCAGTCCCGCATTTCAAAAAAGATTCACACCGTTGCCCATTCCGATTAGCGAATTGTTAGTTGATTATTTGCTCATTTCGCACGGCCATTACGACCATCTTGATTCAACAACGATCTCCGAATTGCCTTCCAAAAATATGACTGCGCTTGTGCCGTTAAAAATGGGCGATTTGATCCGTTCGATGAACAAAAATATTCAGGTTCATGAAGCGGGATGGTACCAGGAATTTCCGTTACATAATGAGACCTTCCGGATTTATTTTCTACCGGCGCAGCATTGGTATTTAAGGGTTCCGTGGGATCGTAATAAGATCTTGTGGGGCAGTTTTATGTTAGAATACAAAGGAAAGTATTTTTATTTTGCCGGCGATACCGCATCGGCAGAACATTTTTCACAGATCACCGCATTATTCCCCTCCATCGATTATTGCATTTTACCGATTGGCGCGTACAAACCGGAATATGTAATGAAAACGAATCATACTAATCCGGAAGAGGCCGTTCGCGCCTTTCACGCTCTGCAGGGGAAAACACTCATTCCGATGCATTACGGAACGTTCGATCTTGCGGATGAACCGCGTAGCGAGCCAATTCGTCTTCTGAAGCAAATAGAATCTGAGGGTCGGATCAATGGGGTATTAAAAATACCGGAAATTGGTCAAGTAATTCTTATTTAGAATATGTAAACACGCTAGAGTGTTTGTTCTATGACTTAAAGAGGAGGCTTATATGAAAATCACTATATTAATTGTTGCTTTAATTAGTTGGGTTCTCCCGCTTCAGGGGCAGGATCTACTCCGGCATGAATTATTTTTCGGGTTAGGTTGGGCGAAGTCATACGAGAAGAGTATATTCAATTTGTCACCAGACGCAAAATCGTCGCCGGAACTTGCTATCAATATTTCGTATCTGTATCATCTGAAAGAACATATGGCGCTTGGTTTTCAGATCTATGGTTTTAGCGAAACGACACCAAAATATAATGTAGACGGTGACAACGTAACGTTTGATCTATCCGCCTTTAATTTAGGGGTACAAGCAAGATACATATTCATGCGCGGTTCTTTCGAACCTTACGGATACCTTGCGCTGAACTTAGCGAGCGGCTCGGCTGAAAATAAAAAGACCGGTACATTGAACTATAACGGATTCAGTTATGGCGGCGGCGTTGGCCTGAATAAAAGAATAACCGAAAAAATCTATGCCTCGCTGGAAGCGTTGACATCGTTTGGCAGCGCTAATTGGAAAGAAAGGCCGTTTATTAATTCGTCGGGCAAGAAATTTAATCCGGCGATGACAGCGGTGGTTGTAAATATTTCTTATCGCTGGGGCTCGATTAAATAAAATTTAAACAGAAGACGATACTAGCAAAAAAAAGAGCCATGTCCTTCGACATGGCTCTTTACACTAACAGAAGTTAAAGTGACGGTCAGTTAAAACATATACCGCACGCCTAACTGAACTCGCCACCGCGAGAGAATACTCGGGTCGTTCACGAATGTTTTCTTCGGTCCCACGAACTGGAACACCGGTTCGCCGCCGCCATCAAAACGTGTGAGTTGCAGAGGGTTAGTCGCTGATGAGCTGGCAACTTTACGCACGCCTAAGTGCGAGTTAAGGAAATTACCCAAGTTTAAAATATCGAAGCTGACCTGCATGGTATGAGCCCGCGTTTGGGATTTGAATTTGAACTCCTGCATTATTTTGAGGTCGATATTGCTATACCATGGATTAACTGCGCCAAATCGTTTTGCAATTTTCCCTCGATTCTTGCTCAAATAATCATCCTGCTCAATAAAAGCGTCGAAAGCCTCCCATTGCTGCGCAGCCGTCATTCCGCCCGGTATGTCATCGAAGGTGATTTCTGACTGATCGGATGGAATATATATCAGATCGTTAGTGCCCGAACCGTCGCCATTGACATCGCCCGCGTAGAGGAAAGAGTATCGGTTTCCGCCTGCACCAAGGAATGTATTGCCTTCGGCGACTTCAAAGAAGAGGCCGACACTGGTCGAGGTCATATTATTCCACTTGTACTGATACGCTCCGTAGCCCACAATGCGATGTCTTTGGCCAAATTCGGAATTACTGAGTCCCGGCTTGTTGGGATCGCCTTGAACGGGATTCTCAGCCCACAACACGCTCGCTATTTCTGTGGACTTCATGAGGCTTTTTGATTCCATAAAGGTATAGGCAAGGCCTGAGCTGAGGCCGAATGGAAATGCTTTCTTCAACTGTGCCGTGATATTGTAGCTGTATCCCTTGCTCGAGTTGTCGATGATATAAATTCCGGCGCCGCCATCCGGATTAAGCTCGTTGGCTCCTCCTCCGCCATAATAAGGTCTTCCCCCGGCTCTTGCCAACGTGCGAACGGGTAAAGCGAGGTCAGCATTTCTCATATAAACCGCGTTGATGTCTTTGCTATAAATGAATTCCAATGTACCCAAAACGTCCCAGGGCAATTTGTGGTCAACGGCTATGTTTGTTGTCCAAACCTGTGGCCATTTAAAATCTTTAACCATTGCGTTAACATCGAACGACTGTGTGAGGATCTCGTCGCCGGAATCTTTTCCAGGTACTGCTGCGCCTTGTCCAGGGAGATTGGGGTTGGCGCCGGGATTAGAAATAACATTTCCAATCCAAACGAACGGGAGCCGTCCCGTGAAAATGCCTGTACCGCCGCGGAATTGCGTTGACCGGTCTCCCTTCAGATCATAGTTGAATCCAACACGAGGTGAAAACAGAGGCGATGCGCCCGGTAATCTGGCCTGGTCAACATCCTCTACTTTATCATTCTCGTCCCGGGCAACTATCGAATCCGTCGAAAACGGATTAGCTTTGGGCTCCGTGAAGTACATTGGGATATCCGCTCTCAGGCCGGCTGTTAATTTCAGTTTGTCGGTTAGGCTGTACTCGTCCTGGATGTAGAAGGCAAGCTGACCCACATTGATATCTTCGCCTTTATAAGGTACGTCGCCCGCTACGAAAGAATTGAAATCTGCCTGGCTGGGATTACCAGGATCAGTTGCCGCGAGAAAATCTGCAACGGAGCTAAATCTCGCGGTACCCGGAAACCAACCATACGGCAAGAAGAAAACGCCGTGCCTGAAGATATTGAATGAATTGAAGAATCCGAAATATTCAAAATTAACTCCCGCAGTCATTACGTGTTTGCCTGTAAAATAGCTGAAGTTATTAGTAAACTGCCAAACATCCTGATCAAGAATATTGTGAATGGAAAATGGTTCATGGCCGACGGTCGTGTAGGTCACACCGTTTTCCGCAATATCAATGGTTGGAAATGGTTTGCTGAACGGATCACGAAAATCGCGGAAGCGGCTGTAGCTGGCAAAAAATCGATTGGTATATTTGGAGAAGTGGCTGTTGGCCTCTAGGGCAAAAGAGTTCAGTCCGTTATTCATCTCATAACCGGAGTTTTGAAATGGCAGACTGCTTTCATTTGGTCCTCGGCCGCCGGGCGACAATACAAATGGATGAGGCGGTTTATCCTGACTTGCTCTCAGTCTGTTATAACGGAAACTCAGTTTGTGGTTTTCATGAGCGTTCCAGTCTAATTTGAATAGAAGTTTTTCATTCCCGGTCTTATGATCAAATTTTTCGTATTTGCCCGTTTCGTAACCATATTCATCAGACAATCTTTGCGAGATTTGATCCATTATAGCTGCGTCTACGCGTGAAACTCCGAATCCGCTCGAGCCATTTCGGCTGGCGGTGAAATTCGATCCCGGATCCGTACGACGTTCGATCTCGGCATTCAAGAAGAAAAATAATTTATCTTTGATCACAGGGCCGCCCAGGGTAAACCCCGACTGGATAAACGACAAGTCAGGGTTGGCAGTGGCCTGTTTGTCTTTGATCTCATTGCCGATAAAATTTTTGTCGCGATAATAGCTATAAAGCGATCCGGTAAAGACATTCGATCCGCTCTTAGTCACCGAGTTAATATTGGCTCCCGTAAATCCGCCTTCGCGAACATCGAAGGGCGCTATGGAAACCTGAACCTCCTCGATGGCGTCGAAAGAAACCGGTTCGGCATTGGTTTGCCCGCCCGGCGCCGGATTGTCGAGGCCGAAGGAATTGTTGAAGTACGACCCGTCCAGCGAATAATTGTTGAAGAGCCAGTTACGGCCGCCGAAACTGAAACTGCCGTCGCTGCGCGGATCGAGACGTGTAAGATCGGTTGTTGAACGCTTAATTGACGGCATTTGGGCTAGATCTGCCGTGCTGATGTGGGTTGCTGCTCCCGTACGGTCTCGGTTCATGACTTCATCTTTTTCGGCAACTATTATGATGTCCTCACCCGCTATGGCTTCTTCGGTGAGTCGGAAAGAAAGTTTAACCGTCTGGCCGAGGCTGATGTGAATATCTTTTTCTTCACGCGGCTTGAAACCCATAAATGTGACTTTGACGGTATAGGGACCGCCAATACGCATATTCAAGATAGTAAAAGCGCCGCTCGCCGTCGTTACGGCTCCGTAATAAGATCCGCTGGCTTCATGCACGGCCGTCACGTTAGCGCCGTAAAGGGGATTATTTTTGTCGTCCATGACGGAACCGCTGACGCTTCCGGTCGTGACACCTTGAGCGAGTATTCTATTTCCGCTGCTAAGCAACAGAACGGATACGGCTAAGGTCAACCATATCCATTCGCGAACTACTTGAAAGGGAATTCGCATAAGTTCCTCCGTTAGGTTAAGGGTTAGAAATTAAGATATTTTTGATAACTGGGAATTGCATGGGATTAAATGGTTCAAAAGAACAGCCGTCATGGGTGACGGTAGATGATATGATGTAACCAAGATAACATACCGATTTATGATTCTCAACAAAAAAATACGTAAAAGATCATTGTTCACATCGGAAGGTCAACTGAAACAAAACAGCTTCGTGAACTGCCGCACGACTCCGGCGCTGCGAATTGATTATCCGGGCCGGCGGTGGTCATCGTGCACAAACACCAGTACTGCGCGGTGGCGGATTCGCCGCTTCGCCATGCATCCGGCCGATCCGCTTCAGGAATATAGGCGGTTTTGGTTCGCAAGTGACGGCATTGAGTTTGGTTTGTATTTTCCATAATAGCCTCTGTGTATTGGTAACTAAACAGCAAGAAAGAAAAACGAACTGAGATGTTTACTTTAACGGATCAATTCCCGCCGCCCAACAAATCGTACGCGCGATGACAGTTTTAAAAACCTGAACTTTATATTCGTTCTTCGAAAGCGGACCGGCGTCTTTCATTGCCGCCTCGGCCGCTCGCTGCGCAAGTTCTTTCGTAACTATATTTCCTTTCAGCAGCGCCTCGGCTTTTTGGATACGCCACGGGATCGGGGCAGCAGCTCCCAAAACGATACGAGAATCCGTGCATTTTCCTTCATGTAGATGCATGACGACGGCAACTTCCGCGATCGGCCAGTCAAAACTCTGTTTTTCTTTTTGTTTATAATAATAACTTGTCCAGCCCGGCGTCAGTGGCGGAATAATGATCTCAGTGATCAATTCGCCTTGTTTCAAAATATGCTCGCTTGCCATATTTACCGAAGGCATAACATAAAATTCAGAGATCGGGATCTCACGTTCCGCCTTTTCAGAAGCTATTTTCAATTTCGCATCGAGGGCCATGAGCGCGACAGCCGTTGCGGAGGGATGAACGATCACGCATCCTTCATCATTACCGAAAATCGCGTGGTACTGGTTTTCTCCGTCGAATGCATAACAGATCTTGCCGTTTTTTCGTGAACAATCGAAATCGGCGCTTCTAAAATACCAGCAGCGCGGACGCTGGCATAAATTACCGCCCAATGTGGCTACGTTTCTGATCTGCGGCGTTGCCGCCCCCAAGGCCGCCTGCGACAAGGCTTTGTAGGCATCCTGCAATTTATCGCTGCTTGAAATTTCGTCGAGTGTGGCGGTCGGCCCGATAACGATTCCGCGGCGTCCGTCCTGTGTGATGTAGTGCAGATCCTCTAAGGAACGGATATGCACCAGGCGTTGCGGCTGCGTGAGCCCTTCTTTCATGAGATCCAAAAGGTCGATACCGCCGGCTTTGATTTGGGAGCCGGGTTCTTTGAGAAAAGTAAAAACCTCGTCAATTTTTTTGGGAACGGCATACTCGAATTTATTCATATGATTCTCCTAAATGTTTTCAAGCTGGCGGAGCGTCCGCTCTGACTCAATATTACCCGTATTCAATGTTGTCTTGGGTTCAAGCAGAAGCAGGTGCACTTCTTCTTCCGCAACAGGCAAATGATCCACGCCTTTGGGAATAATGACAAATTCACCTTCATTTAACTGCAAATCACGGTCTCTCAATCTCATAAGTAATTTTCCTTTGATCACGAGAAACATTTCATCTTCGTTATCATGATGATGCCAGATAAATTCTCCTTTGAGCTTTGCTAATTTCACGTGCGTATCATTGATCTCACCCACGATTTTCGGGCTCCAATGATCTTGGAACATTGAAAATTTTTCGTTAATATTTACTTTTTCAATCACGATCATGCTCCTTTTATCGCTTTAAAAACCACCGCCGGCGTCATAGGGAGTTCACGCACACGCACCCCCGTTGCATGAAAGACCGCATTGGCAATAGCGGCGGCCGTTGGAATGGTTGCCGGTTCGCCGATGCCCATCGCGCCGGTGCTGGACTGCCCGCGATTGACATCGATGACGACCGATTCAATTTCCGGAATATCCATGGAGCCGGCTATCTTGTACTGTTCAAGGTTAGGATTAACCATGATGCCCGTTTGGGCGTCAAGCAAACGGTTTTCAAATAGCGCATAGCTGACGCCCTGAATAATTCCGCCGTTAATCTGACTTTCTAACGTGAGACGATTCATCGGACGCCCGCAGTCGTGCACCGCCACGATACGTTTCACTTTGACGACGCCGGTTTCCGTGTCGACTTCCACGTCGGCGAACTGAACGCCGGCGATGAACGGTCCGGCCTGGAGGTGATCTTTAAAACGTTCGCCCGTTACGGTAAATTTTTCGCCGACTATTTTCGACGCCACTTGTTTCCACGTCAGACCCTTTGTCGTATCGGATTGAATGAATATCCTGCCGTCAGCTAACGCGAGTTGATCAACCGTAGTTTTCAGCAGCGGCGCGGCTATATCGAACATTTTCATTTTTGCTAAGTAAGCGGCATTGCGCACTGCGGGAGTAATGCCCGCCGTTGTCTGACTGCCGCCGCTGGCCGGCCCGAGCCCGTAATTCGAATCGCCGATCTTGACAATAATATCGGTCGGTTTCAATCCGAGTTCTTCCGCAACCACCATGGCGACCACAGTCTTGATTCCACCGCCAATATCCTGCACGCCGTTGGTCAGTTCCACCGAGCCGTCACCGGTGACCTGAATAGAAGCTTGAAACCCGGTACCGTAAATATAATACCACACAGAATTCGCTATGCCGACGCCGCGTTTGATCGGCCCGGAATCCGCTCCGGGTTTGCTTTTACGCTTGTCCCAACCGAATTTTTTTGCGCCGATCGCATATTCGGCTTGGCGAACTTCATCATACAACGTATTTTTCTTTCGAAATTCCAGCGGATCGATATTGAGTTTGTAGGCCATTTCATCGATCGCCTGTTCCATCGCAAAAGCGCCTTGCGGATGTCCGGGCGCACGAAATGCCGCGCCGGGTCCGGCATTGGTGAAGATGTCGGATTCTTCGGTATAGATATGTTCCGTTTTGAAATAAATATTTTTCGCAGGCCCTGACGTGCCGGCACCCGTGCCCACGCCGGCCGTTCCGTATGAAACGAGTTTAATAGCCTTAAGCGATCCGTCTTGGGATGCCCCGAGTTTGACCGTTTGCGTAGAATCCGGCCGGTTGCCTACGGCAAGATGTTCCGACTTGCGGTCAAGCATAAAACGAACAGGCGCTTGGGTTTTTTTCGCTAACTTTGCCGCCATAATACCGTAAATGCCCGCGCCGAACTTAGCGCCGAAACCGCCGCCCATGTGTTCCGTCAGCACGCGTACCTGGGTTCGCGGAATTTGAAACACGCCTGCCAATTCGCTCTGCACGCTGAATACACCCTGAGTTGAAGCCCAAACAGTAAGCTGATCGCCTTCCCACTTCGCGACAACGCCGTGCGTCTCCATTGCAGAATGCGTCTGTACTTGCGTGCGGTAAGTTGCTTCGATCACAACATCGGATTGCCTTAGCGCGTTTTCGACTGCGGATAAATTTCCGCTAACTTTAGGTCCGCGAATATTTCCTTTTTGGGAAACATTTCCGCTATCCTCCGGTGCATCGCCTTCGGATGTTTTAGATTCTACACTGGAGTCAAAAACCACCGGCGATTTGGGCGACTTGGCTTGCTCGGCAGTTAAAACAAATTTACGTGTATCATATTCTATCGATATTAGTTTTGCCGCCTCGTGCGCCTGATGCGCTGTCTCCGCAGCGATGGCGCAGATCTCCTGTCCGGCGAAGCGAATGATCATCGGCAGTTTGTCCTGGATGAGTATCACCGATTTAACGCCCGGATAATTTTCCGCTTTGGATATATCGATCTTTCTGATCACGCCCGCGGGGAAATGAGACCGCAAAAAATATCCGTGGAGCATGCCGGGCAACTGAATATCGAAAGTATATTTAGCTCGACCTGTTACCTTGTCCTTGCCCTCAGTGCGAGTAGAACGTCCTCCGATGAATTTAAGTTCATCTCCGCCATCCCATGGTTTCGGCGTGTTATCCGGTATGTCGGCTTTTAACTCTCTCAGATTTTTTTCGACGCCAACTTTGAGCGTTACGGATTTGGACATGGCAACTCCTTTATAACTGTAAAACAGACATTATAAATTATCATGAAAAATAATCAGCGCTAAACCTGCAGAGATTAGAACGATGCCGACCGCTTTCAAAAGGCTGCCTTTGGAAAACATCCTGGGTTTATCTGCGGCCGGTGTCTTTTGTGAATCGGAACGAACAATAGACTGAATGCTTGAGAGAGAAATTTCCACTAGGTCGTAATTTCTGTTAGTAGAATTAAATACATACACGATAATTTGATTGTCGTTGGCAGAAGCCCGGATATATCCGTCAATCCGTTGGGGCTTACCGGTTTCATTTCTGTATTGAATCGTGAAGATCTCATTTTTACCGATGTACTCTCTTTTAAGAAGCGCATAATCGTAAAGGACGGTGGACGATTCCTGAGCCAAAGCAGGAAATGAAAGACATCCAATCGCTATGACATATAAAAAAGTTATCGCTTTCATACAGTCCTCATCAGTTTGTTATTGCGTCCAAATGCCTATCGCGATGACTATGGAAACGGCAATCGCGACGGTTCCGGCAATTTTTGCGCTCCGATCAAATTCAAAAGCGCCCTTTTTAAATGAGATTTCGCTGATATTTTTTAATGGCAGATCCACATCAACAAATTTTCTCTGTTTATGTTCATAATATTGAAATGTGATATAGTTTTCTTTAGGGGAGGAAATGATGTATCCGGTTTCTTCATACATCAGATCCTTCTGAACAAAAAACCGAAGCTGCACGGCTCTTTTTTTTTCGATGAATTCTTTTTTAATTGAATCCATGTTCACCTCGTTATGGCGGTACACGGTTTTGCTGCCGGAACAGCCGGCAAAGAAAAAGGCGAAAACGATCAAGGCCAACTGACTAAAATAAAAAAGCATCTGGGGTTAACCTTGCTTAACTGTTTTCATCACCGCATCAAATACGTTTTGATAAGTTCCGCACCGGCAAAGATTTCCGCTGGTGGCTAATTTTACATCATCTAATGTTGGTTTGGAATTATGATCCAAAAGGTTTTTGCAGCTCATCACCATGCCGGGCGTGCAGAATCCGCATTGCATGGCGTCATGTTCGATGAATGCCTCCTGTAGAGCATGGTATTTGCCGCTATTTTCTAAACCTTCGATCGTCTCGATTTCTGCGCCAACGGCATCCATCGCCAGTGTCATACAGGACGTCTGTGTTTTGCCATCGAGAATTACGGTACATGCTCCGCACGCGCCGCGTTCACAGCCGGTTTTCGTTCCGGTCAGATGAAGTTGATCGCGCAAAACCTCAACCAGAGTGGTTCTGGGCTCGGCCAGCACCCGATGGTTCTTGCCGTTCACACGCAATGAAATTTGCTGCGCATCCGGGCCTGCGATGGTACCCTGTGCCGGTGCACAGGAAGCCTGAATTGTTCCAAGCAGTCCTTCGCTTCCCGCCGCTATACCAATAGACGTCATGCCGAAGCCTTTTAGAAATTTACGGCGTGTGATGCCGCCCGGATTTCCTGGACTGTTCTTTTTTGATTTTTTCATGCGTTTATCCTTTTGACGGGTTCAAAATAATTGGGTCTGACAAACAGCAAAATGCGCGAACAGGTATTCGCTATATTTAAGATGAGTTGTTTCTACGAAAATCGTAACGTAAAAGTTACTTTTTTTAACAGGGTATTAAGAAGAATATATGGCAAAAAAATCAAAACGCAAAATTCATTTTTCAAAAAAATATTTGTATACAAGGCCGTTTATTGTACCGACCAATGCAAAAACGATCAATCCGTCGGCGACGCTGTATAAATAGAAATCCTTCGGGTGGCTATAGTGATTCATGTAAATCGCGCTAACGCTGGCGAAAAACAGGAAGAGAATGCCGAAGATTTTCAGGCTTTTTATAACAGCGTGCCCCGCCATAGATGGGTGCGCGATGTGAAAAATCCAGACGCAGGCAAACCACATAACGAAATTATAAGAATAACTTGTGACCCAATCGAAAAGAGTAAAGGATGAATTGAAATACGTTGCCGATCTCTCCATTGCGCTTCCCATACGGTCAAAGAGAAGCCATGCTTCTAAGGGGAATCCGGCAACGTAACGAATTACGTTGAGAAGTAAAACAAGCGCCATCAGTTTGAAAAAAGTTTTCATTTTTTCTCCTTGTTAAGAAATCATAAATATGGATCTCAGCAAGTAACGGGTGGATTGTGACCGCGATTTTTCATTAATTAAGAAAAAAAGAGTAAATATTCAATTGTCCGAATGTTTTTTGAATAATGAAACTTGACTCAATGGAAATATGGGATTATGTTCAATCTCTAGAAAACATTCGGCTAAATTCCGAGGGCAAACATGGACCAATTAATGAGCCATCGCGTTAAAGTGGTTTTGGCATTTCTCTCGCTTTATCTTATATGGGGTTCGACGTATCTCGCCATTCGATGGGGCGTGGAAACAATTCCTCCTTTTTTTATGGCGGGATCGCGCCATCTTGCCGCCGGAGTATTTCTTTTTTTTATCATGCGGCAGCGTGAGAAAACCGAAATAACAAAAACACACTGGCGTTCCGCATTCATTCTCGGCGGGCTGATGCTGCTCGGCGGCAATGGGGGCGTAACCTGGGCGGAACAACATGTCCCGTCAGGATTAGCGGCGCTCTTGGTGGCAACCGTTCCGCTATGGATCATGGTTTTAAGCTGGCTTCAAAAAGACAGTTTACGTCCCGGTTTTCGTGAATTCATTGGAATTATTCTCGGTTTGTTTGGATTGGCGATTCTTATTGGGCCGGAAGAACTGGCGGGCGGGGAACGAATCGACCCGATCGGCGCCATCGCATTACTAATAGCCGCGCTGTCATGGTCTTTCGGTTCGCTCTACTCGCGGAAAGCGATAGTTCCGTCGTCCGGATTTTTGAATACGTCTATGCAGATGATCGGCGGCGGAATTCTGCTGATTATTCTCGGCTTTGCAACGGGAGAATGGAACAGATTAAACGTAGGTGATATTTCTGCACGCTCTTTTTTTTCATTAGCGTATTTGGCCGCGTTCGGGTCATTGATCGGTTATTCCGCATACATTTGGCTGCTCAAAGTCAGTACTCCGTCGAAGGTGACAACATACGCTTACGTTAATCCGGTTGTAGCGGTTATTTTTGGGTGGCTTCTGGCGAACGAGGAACTTTCTATGCGAACAATCCTGGCCTCGGCAGTAATTATCGGCTCCGTGATTATCATTACTTTGCCTAAAAATTTTAATGGATGGAGAAAATCTTTTTTTGCTACAAAAACACCTATTGAACCTACTTGACTCTTGTGTAAATTATTTAGTAAAAAGGAAGGGTACCCATGCGCCTGAAAAAATTAGTCGCTTTACTGGCGGTGAGCCTGCAATTATTTTCCTGTCAGAAAACCCATCACTATGCTGAAAGACCGCCCTACGATTCCCTGACTGTAAAAATGATCGCTGAAGGTATGAAGAACTATCCGGCCTACGACATGTTATATGAACTGTCGGTTCAAATCGGGCCGCGCCTGAGCGGTTCACCCGAAGCGGCGCGGGCAGTTGAGTGGGGCAGGAAGAAGATGGAAGAACTGGGATTTGACAATGTCCGGCTGGAGCCTGTGACAGTTCCGCATTGGGTTCGGGGGAAAACGGAAGAATTGGTGGTTGTGAAATTTGGCGGTATGCCAATTCGGTCGTTGACAATCTGCGCGCTGGGCGGAAGTATATGTACTTCAAAAGAAGGCATCACAGCAGAAGCGGTGGAGGTTCAATCGTTTGAGGAACTTCACGCACTCGGCGATAAGGTGAAAGGCAAGATCGTATTTTATAATCGTCCGATGGACCGGACAAAGTTTTTTCCTGGAGAAGCTTACGGCGGCGCGGTGGATCAGCGTTCCAAAGGGGCCATGGAAGCGGGAAAAATGGGCGCGGCGGCCGTGATTGTTCGATCTATGACAACGCGGTTGGACGATGTGCCGCATACGGGCGCGATGAATTACGTTGATTCCATTCCGAAAATTCCGGCTGCCGCGATCTCGACCGTCGGCGCAGAGGCCTTGAGCGAAATACTAAAAAAAGAACCGTTCGTAAAAGTCCGGATCAAAATGGATTGTGAGATTCTGCCGGATGTGGAATCGGCCAATGTGGTCGGGGAATTGCGCGGAAGCTCCTTACCAAATGAGATCATACTTATCGGCGGGCATCTTGACAGTTGGGACAAAGGGCATGGCGCGCATGACGACGGTGCCGGCGTCGTGCAGTGTCTCGAAGCGATCCGTTTGCTCAAAGCGCAGGGATTGCGCCCGAAACGCACGATCCGCGTGGTGCTTTTTATGAACGAGGAGAACGGTCTACGCGGCGGCAAGGCGTATGCAAAAATGGAACGGCCGAATGAAAAACACATTGCCGCGATCGAAACGGACGCAGGCGGATTTTCGCCGCGAGCTTTCACAGTGGACGCGGATTCCCTCGCGCTGCCGAAGATCGCAAAATGGGCGTACGTGTTGGCGCCACTGGAAGCCGACAAGATCGTCAAGGGTCACGGCGGTGCGGATATTTCAGAATTAAAAAAACTGGGCGTTCCGACCATAGGTTTGCGCCCTGACTGGCACCGCTACTTTGATTACCATCATTCTGATCTCGATACGATTGATAAAGTGAATGAAAGGGAACTTGAAGCAGGAGCAGTTGCAATGGCGATCATGAGCTATGTGTTGGCGGAAGAGGGGATTTAAGGGAATTGGAAATGTTAAATTTTTAATTTACGAGACTGCCAGTGGAAAAATTTTACAGTTAACGTTGTCGCATTTTTTCTTTCATGAGAGCTTTTAGCAATTTCCCTTTTGTATTCATGAAACCGACATTTGATTGTATCCATTCCTGAGTAATCGGAATTATTCTAATTTCTCCATCTATCTCTGAGAAATGTACGACGGTTCCCTTTTGAATTCCAAATTTTCTTCGTATTTTCATCGGGATAGTAACGTATCCCTGGTTTAAAACGATTGATTTCATTGGTACTTCATTTTTTCATTGTTACTCATTACAAAACTAAAATTCAAGTTAATTTATGGATGCCATAGAATTCCAAAGCACCATTGAAAGGCAAAAAAACTTCTTTCTGAGCGGAGCCACACGTAATGTTGAACACCGCATTGAAATGCTCAAATGTTTGAAGGATGCCATTCGCCAACATGAAAAAGATATTTTTGAGGCCTTGGATGCAGATATCAGAAAGCCGGCTTTCGAGACCTATGCCAGCGAGATCGGGTTTCTGTATGACGAGATCAATTTTGCTCTCAAACGTATCCGCTCGTGGGTAAAACCGCAACGCGTCGGTACGCCGATCCTGCATTTTCCTTCTTCGAGTTATATTCAATATGAACCGAAAGGCGTGGTGCTGATCATCGGCGCGTGGAATTATCCCGTGCAGCTGAGCCTCAATCCGCTGATCGCGGCGGTCGCGGCCGGAAATTGTGCGATAGTAAAACCGTCGGAATTCTCCCCGGCAAGCGCGGCCGTGGTTGAGAAGATCGCCACGGCCTGTTTTTCGCCGGAACATGTTGCCGTAGTGCAGGGCGAAGGGCATACCGTAATTCCTATGATGATGTCTAAGTTCCGCTTTGATCACATTTTTTATACCGGCGGCGTGCCTGTAGCAAAAAAAATTGCGTCCGAAGCGGCAAAAGAACTCATTCCGGTCACACTGGAATTGGGCGGCAAGTCGCCGTGTATCGTGGATGAAGGTTGTGACCTCAAAGTGTCCGCGAAACGGATCGTTTGGGGCAAGTTCTTCAATGCCGGCCAAACCTGCATTTCACCGGATTATGTATTGGTTCACAAGAATGTAAAAACGGAATTCACCGGGCTTTTGCTAAAGACGCTTAAAGAAACCTACGGCAACGATCCATCCAATGATATCGATATGGCCAGGATCATTGACGAGCGGCATTTTTTGAGGTTGGAGAAGCTTTTGGTCACCGGAAAGATCCTGTATGGAGGGAAAAAGGAAAAAGAAAAACTGTTCATTCAGCCTACTCTGATGGAGATCTCCGATCCGGAACACCCTTTGATGGCCGAAGAGATATTCGGGCCGATCCTGCCGGTGATCGAATTCGATTCCATCGATCATGCGATTTCCATCGTAAGGCGTCACCCGTGCCCGCTTTCTCTGTATGTTTTTACCAAGAATAAAGATCACGAAAAACGGTTCGTGACGGTATTGCAATTCGGCAATGGCGCCGTCAATAATACGCTCGTTCACTATGCCAATCCGAATCTTCCATTCGGCGGGATCGAATACAGCGGGATGGGAGCCTATCACGGGAAGAACGGATTTGAAATTTTTTCACACCGGAAAAGCATCACCCGCAGCGGGACATGGCTTGATCTGCCGGTCAAGTATCCGCCTTACAAGGACAAGCTTAAGTGGCTTCGGCTTTTTTTAAAGCCTTAAATGCAATTATTGCGATAACGGGTTATGGATTTTCGCATTTTTTTCATTGCTTTTAAATTGGTTGGCGCTCGTAGAAATTCCAGCTTAGAGTGATCATAAACAGGCTTGCATGCTAATTGTCTTTGAGAAGTAAGCAGTTGCTTCTAACAAATTCCACGTTCAAATTAAACAAAAGAAATAAAACATCTTGACAAACGGGCATTTTTTGTTTATTATAGTGCCGTCAAATTTATTGAGAATTAATCTCAATCAATAAAGCCATTGGATGTTAAGGGCTTTATTTTAGGATTATAATTGAGAATAAATCTCAATTATAAAAACAAAAATGCTCCGAGCAATTCTGGGCATAATTTTTAAACTTTGTATTGAGAATAAATCTCAAATGAATAAATGTTCAAGGCTTGTTGAACATTATTTTTTTAATTGCCGTTGAGAATTTGTCTCAATCATATTTAGGAGAACTATGAGAGTTGTCACACCGTTATTATTACTTGCTCTAATCTCAGCACCGCTCAAAGCTCAATCCATTCAAGATTCGCTAAAAGAAGTGAACAGAAAAATCGACATCTTGACTGAAGAGATCGAAAGGTTGAAGCTTGGAAAAGTTGCTGAGATCAAATACGCATCGTCCCGCGGCCTCGGCCCTGCGGCGGCCAAAGTATACCAGGTTGACCAAGGCGTTTCCATTGCCGGTTACGGAGAATTGGTTTATGAAAATTATTCAAGAAAAAGAGACGATAAATCCATGTCGTCATCGCAGGATCAATTCGATTACCTGCGTAATATCCTGTATTTCGGATACCGCTTCAGTGATCGAATCCTTTTTAATTCCGAAATCGAGTTCGAACACGGCTATACCGGTAAGCAGCGCGGCGGAAAACCTATCGGAGAAGTTGGGATGGAATTCGGTTATATCGAACTGATGTTTAACAAACACGCCAATCTGCGTGCGGGTATGGTGCTTATCCCGGTGGGTATTATCAATGAAAAACACGAACCCTCGACTTTTTTCGGGACCCTGCGTCCCCAGGTTGAACAGCGCATTATTCCTACCACCTGGCGTGGCAACGGAATCGGCTTATACGGAGAGATCTTTTCAGGCCTCGAATACCGGGCGTATGTGGTCGAAGGCCTTGATGCAACCAATTTTACCGCTAAAGACGGTATCCGAGACGGGCGACAATTGGGTTCAAAAGCCTATGTTGAGCATTTTGCCCTTACGGCAAAATTCGAATATTCGGGCGTTCGCGGACTGATTTTCGGAACAAGTTTCTATTCCGGCAATGCCAATCAAACCATCGTTGACTCCCTAAAAGGGTGGGAACCGAACGTGACAATTTTGAGCGCTCACGCGGAATGGTCGTGGAAGGGCCTGGAAACGCGCGCTTTGTATGTACAAAACAACTTGACCGGCACTAAACTATTCAATCAGGAGTTCGGAAAAACGATAGGCAAAACGATGAAAGGCTGGTACGTGGCTGCAGGTTATGATGTCATGCCGCTGATCAAAGCGGGGACGGCTCACTATCTTGCGCCGTATATTCAATATGAATCGTTTGACACCCAAGCCGATGTTGCCAGCGGACTGTCGCGCGATCCTGAATCCGAACGCATGATCACGACGGTCGGCATTTCGTACAAACCGCATCCGAATGTGGCTTTTAAATTTGATTTCCGAAATAACGCTAATGAAAAGAAAACCGGGAATGATCAATGGAATTTGGCAATTAATTATCTTTTTTAATGGAGGACTCACATTCAAGATTTTTAAAGCATGATGACACCAAGGCAGGAAGTAGCAAAATGAGGAATAATTTTTTGTCTTCGTATAACTTTCTTTTTTCGTGTCTCCGAGGTAATTCTTGAATTATCCTTTAAAGAATAGATCACGTGCATAACGATTGCTGCAAAAATTATAAAAAGAAAAAAGCCTGCAAACATTGTCCGGTGTGGGCCGAACTTCGTCGGATGGATCAAACGATTAAACGCAGGGAAGTGCGGTACTTTTTAAAAGCTGCAGCGCTTACTATGACACATGTATCTGACCAAACAGATTCTCGAAAACTTGACAGGTATTGACCGCCGAAATATGCGCATGATTCGATTTTACTTTTTTTCAGCCAAACAGGATAAACCAACAATATACAAAACAAAATCAAACTTGAAGGCCTTATGAAACTAAATAAACTCATCGCATTTCTAATGATGTGCACGCTCCACCTCCAGGCTCAGGATGCGGTCATTTCTGATAATTCGTTTCTGATTGAAGAAGCTTACAATCAGGAACCGCGCGTAGTACAGCATATTTCAAACTTAAGTTATGCAAAAAAATTAAAAGAATGGGAATATGCTCTGACACAGGAATGGCCGCTTTTTACTCAAACCCACCAACTCAGTTATTCCATACCGTATACGTGGTTGAACGGTAATTCAGTTGTGGGATTTGGCGACGTTGCCGTAAACTATCGTTACCAGTTATGGGATGATGCCCGGTGGGCGGCCATTTCCCCGCGCCTCACGGTCATCTTGCCAACCGGCGACAAAAAGAAGGGGCTTGGTTCAGGCAAAACGGCATATCAAGTCAATCTGCCTCTAAGCAAACGCATCAGTCCTTCTTGGGTTCTTCATGTCAATGCCGGTGCGGCGATTATGCCCGGTGTATCTTCCGGAACAACAAAAGAGACACTGTGGAGCTATAATGCAGGCGCCAGTGTAATCTGGTTAGTAAAAAGCAATTTTAATGTATTGGTAGAATTTGTATCCACTTTTGATGACGAAATTATGGCCGGACAAGTAAAGAATTCGGCGAGTTATACAGTCATTCCCGGGTTTAGGTATGCTCACAATTTAGGTTCTTTACAGATTGTTCCGGGATTGGGCGTACCGATGGAACTCAGCGGAAAGAAAACAAAACGTGCGTTTTTTTACCTCTCACTTGAGCATCCATTTTAATGAGTTTGCCAAACCCATACGGAAAAGTTACCGGCAGTATCGGATCTGTTTTTTGCTTACTGCTGCTGCTGACTTACACACCGGCTCACGCCCAAGTTTACATGACAAAAGATGAAGCGCTGCATTTGCATTTTCCGAACAAACAAAATGTATTCCGCAAAAACATATTTCTCACGGACGATCAGGTACGGCAAATTCAAGATAAAGCACGGGCTAAAGTTGATTCTAAAATTCTGACGTATTACGAATACCGTGAAGAAGGAAATATTCGAGGCGTTGCATTTTTTGAAACGCAAACTGTTCGAACGCATCCGGCAACATTCATGATCGTACTCAATTCGGACGGATCAGTGAAGGCGGTTGAAATGCTGGCATTTTATGAACCGGAAGATTATCTGCCGCCAAAAAAGTGGATGGATCAATTCAAGAACAAGACTCTGCAAAACGACATTTATCCTAAACGTGGAATCCCCAATGTGGCAGGTGCGACGCTTTCGGCACAAGCGATCACGGAGAGTGTAAGAAAGTATATGATTATTCATGAATTTCTAATTAATAAGGGAAAGTAATATGCAGTACCTGCAAAAAGGCGGTTTCCAGCAAAATCCTCTCATGCGGCTTACGCTGGGTTTTACCGTGCTATTTCTCGTCGGATTTGTTGTGACAAATTTTATGATCTATTTTTCAAAGATGGGACTTACGCCGGATTCCGTTATCGCCTATTACAACGGATCAGAGGAGACGTTCCATCCGGCTCGGACCTACGGCTCTATGCTGGAAGTGACGCACGGGCATTTACCCGTGATGGCAATCCTTATTCTCATGTTGACGCATCTCGTTCTTTTTTCTCCGTTTACAAAAAACCAAAAAATTGCTTTTATTATTTTGTCATTTCTCTCCGCGTTTTTGGATGAAGGATCGGGCTGGCTGGTGCGGTTTGTACATCCTCAGTTTGCCTGGTTAAAAATAGGTTCGTTTCTGATTTTACAAGCGAGCCTGATCTTTTTATTGATTTCTTTGACGCTCTTCTTGTTTCATTCATGCGCGGAGTCAAAAGATAAAGAAATTCTCACGTCCGGTTTGGATGATGCCAATGAGATTGCGGAGGATTCTCAAAAGCCGTAGAATAATAAAAAGATATAGAAAGACATGAAATGGATAACTCCCGGCGAAATTTTCTTAAACAAACGGCATGTTTTGTGTTCAGCGGTACAATCCTGAATAACATACCGTATCTTTCAGCTCAAACACGGCCTGCTTTAGTGGAGCGTGCATTTTATACCATGGGCACGATTGTCAAAATAAGCGCATATGGAGATTCTGTTCGCAATATCCATCAGGCTATAACGAAAGCGCAGGAAGAATTTCAGAGATTGGATTCGGTGATGAGCGTGTATAGATCCGATAGCCATGTGAGTTTTATCAATAAAGCCGCAGGGAGGAACGAAGTGCCCGTAGATCGATCCGTCATTGACATTCTGCGTAGTGCCAAAATATTCTATGAAAAAACCGGCGGATCATTCAATATTTGTATCGAGCCGATGATGCGTTTGTGGGGATTTCGCAATGAGTCCAAAACGATATCCCGTATGCCTAGTGACAGGGAATTGTACCGCGCAATAGAGACTATTTCAATTAATCATTTAGTAATCAATGATCGGGGAAACACAGCAGGGCTTTCGAACGAGGGCTCAGCCATAGATTTGGGGGGAATTGCCGTCGGTTATTCTGTGGATCGTGCTGCGAAAATATTACAGTCAGAAGGAATTGAAAATTTTCTAATTAATCACAGCGGCGATATCTATGCTTCGGGAACGCCGCCGGAAAGCAGCGGTTGGGTAATAAGTATTCCAGATCCCCAAAAACCATCCGACTTAATTAAAACTGTTTCAATTCGAGACCGCGCTGTATCCACGTCGGGAAATTATGAATCGTTTGTGGCGCACCTTGACAAAAAATTCGGGCATATTCTGGACCCGCAAACCGGTTATCCTTGTGATAGGCTCTTGAGTCTCACCACGGTTTGTTCGACTGCAATGGAGGCAGACGCTTACTCGACTGGATATTTTTGTAATGGAAATGTTCCTGCAGAGATGACTTACATTGCGGTCACGTCAGATGCAAAAGTTTTCGTCTCCAATAATATTTAGCTGATGGTTCCGAAAATCAGAATCGTAATGTAAATATCGTTTCCGTTTTTGGTTTTGATGTAACGCTGAGGGTGCCTTTATGTAGGCGCATGATCTGGCGAGACAGGCTTAATCCGATACCGGTGCCTTCTTGTTTCGTAGTGAAAAACGGAATAAAAATTTTATCAATAGCTTCTTCGGAAATTCCAGGGCCGTTATCGATCACTTTGATAACGACGCGCCCGTTTTCATCCAATCCTGCCGTTAGTTCAATTCGTGCCACCGTTTTATTTTCCAGGGCCTGCATCGCATTCAAAAGAAGATTGATGAGAATTTGTTCGATCAACTCCGGGTCGGCAGTAACCTCAAGCGTTTCAGGGTCAATCGAAACCTGAAAATGAATTCCTTTTGAGATCACCTGTTGGTACATAAGTTTTTCAATTCGCGCAAACAATTCACTGATGAGTATTATTGTAAAATGGGGAGTTGGAATTCGCGTCAGGTTTCGGTAGGCATCAACGAAATGCATCAATCCTTTGCTTCGACTTTGAATAGTTTGTAATGCGCTTCGGATATCGTGAACGACGTCTGTTCGAACGGCAGTTGGCGAACTCTGAGATTCAAGACTATCCAGAAGTTCGTTTGCCGTGGATGCGAGTGATGTGACCGGCGTCATCGAATTCATGATCTCATGCGTGAGCACACGGATCAATTTCTGCCACGCTTCCATTTCCTTTTCTTCCAATTCGTTTTGAATATTCTGTAGGGACGCCAGCGTGAATTTCTGATCCCGCATACGAAAGTCCACCACGTACACCGCCAATTGCACCAATTCGTTGTTTATCTGAATCTTTATAAGCGACCTTTGACCAGGCTTCAATTGCGTGAGCGTTGTAAATAATTCAGGCAATAGGGGCTCCAGCATTTGAATGTTTTTCAATTCTGTGAGATCATGCGGCGGGCCGATTTTCAGTAAGCGTTTTGCAGAAGCATTGATCATATCCACATTGCCGTCGGATTTGAATACGATAAGGCCGATGCCGATGTGATGCACCACGGTCTGCAGATAACTATAATGTTCTTCTTTTTCAAAACGAATCTGGTGAAATTTATCAATAATTTCTTTGAACGCCGCTTTAAGTTCATCAAAGGACGTACCGAAACCCTGCGGCGTAAAAGTTTGCGAAAAATCGGCATGTTTCACCGATTCAAGAAAACGGGTAAGATCGCGGTTGGTTTTCTCGACGTATTGAACCAGCGTGACGATCTCAAATATTATGATCACGCCCAGAATGACGGACGTAACATACAGATGGGTTTGTGACAAAACATAAAAAAATCCGTACATGGTTAATCCAAGAAGGATTACGCGCAGAGTACATTGGAGTCTGAAGTTTTTATAAACCATATTTTTCCAATCGCCGATAGAGCGAAGTTCGCGTCAATCCAAGTTCTTTTGCCGCCTGGCTGATATTACCGCCGTGTTTGCTTAGTGCTTTTCGGATCAATGCTTTTTCAATCTCTTCGAGATTATAATCGTCAATGACAAGCCCTTCATTTTTTACGGGAGCAGACGTAAGTAGGAAATCGTCCGCTTCGAGGCATTCTGCGTCGGACATGATCATTGCGCGTTCGATCGTGTGCTGCAGTTCGCGTACGTTACCGGGCCAATTATATCTTTCGAGTTTTTTGATAGCATGGGGGTGAAAACGACCGGCCGTTCTTTGATATTTTTTCGAGTATACCGAAAGGAAATGTTCCGCGAGCAACGGGATATCCTCCGTACGTTCGCGTAATGGCGGCAACGGAATCTCGACGGTGTTAATCCGGTACAGCAGATCCTGCCGGAACGTTTTCTGATTAGCCATATTATGGATCGGCATATTAGTGGCGCTGATGAGGCGGATGTCGACATCGACAGACTTATTTGATCCGACGCGCGTAATACGTCTTTCCTGAAGGGCGTTAAGAAGTTTAGCCTGAAGCGACACGGAAAGATTTCCGATTTCGTCGAGAAATAAAGTTCCGCCTGACGCGATTTCAAATCGCCCTGCCCGGTCTTCTTTCGCATCGGTAAAAGCGCCTTTCACATGGCCGAAAAGTTCGCTTTCAAAAAGCGTTTCACTGATCACGCCCATATCCACTGTAATAAACGACTCTTTTGCGCGAAGAGATTCCCGGTGTAAGGCGCGCGCAACCAATTCCTTTCCGGTACCGTTCTCGCCAAGAATCAGAACGTTGGCCTCCGTTTTGGCAACTTTCTGGATAAGCGCAAATACGGCTTGCATGGAAGACGAATGGCCAATGATTTCACCGAAGGGATGATCCAGATCCTCATTCAGCGCTTGTTGGCGGTCACGCAGATGCATGATCTCTAAACGCGACCGGCGCAAATTCATAGCCGAAGAAAGCGTCGCCAGGAGTTTTTCATTTTGCCACGGCTTTACAACAAAGTCGATTGCGCCTTCTTTGATCGCTCGAACGGCCATTTCCACATCGCCGTAGGCCGTAATCAAAATCACTACGGCGCCGGGATCCGTCTGCAAAATTTTATTAAGCCAGTAAAACCCTTCCGAACCGCTGCTAACGTCTCGCGTGAAATTCATATCCAGCAGGATTACGTCGTAGCTTTCATTTTTGAGCAGTGTCGGGATTGACTCCGGGTTCGTTTCGGTATGAATAAGTGCAACGTGCTGTTTTAAAAAAAGTTTTGCGGCCAGCAACACGTCCGTATCGTCGTCGATGATCAGAATTTTTGTCTGTTTGGGCAGCATGTTAGGATTGAGTCAGTTTGTGATTGTTAATAGAGTTTACAGTTTCATTCTGCTTTCCACCATAATGCATGCATTCGCAAGATAGTTAAATTTCTTTTCCTGGATAAACGTCATTACAGCCGGGCTTTCTGAACCGGGCTGCAGCCAGACATTCGTCAGACCTAATTTCAAACACTCTTCTAAGACTTTGAGCGTGACAGCTGGCGGAGTGACGAAATTAACAATGGCCGGTTTTTGCGGTAGTTGTGCCAGATTTGCAAACGCTTTATCGCCGTCGATCTCGTCCGATGACGGATTCACAGGAAAAAGTTTGTAACCTTTTCGCTTCAAATCACGGTATATAACATTACCGAATTTTGACGGGTTATTGTTTGCACCGACAATGGCAATGGTTACATCCGGGTCTTTTAACAGTTCTTCTATTTCTTTCATAAATTCTTCCTCTTATTTGAGTGTTCGAAAACGGACAGTAGATGAACGATAACGAACATACTGTTGTATCAATTTCATATATAAATTTAAAAAAATCAATACATATCAATGGGCATAGGTATTGTTATGGAATTATATAAGAAAAAAGTATTCCAAAACTAAAACGGGCAGAAACAGAACAATGGATAGACAGATTGAAAAAAAGAAATGGCCTCAAAAGAAAATCGCGTATGTCGGCGGCGGCGCGTTTTTAGTATTATTGCTGTTTTACAATTTTTTATTTGCAGATCGATCGGCAAAATTGAATGTAAAGACAGAGAAGATCACCATCTCGAAAGTTCAGCGCGGAACTTTTCAGGAATTCATTCCCGTAACAGGTACGATCATGCCCATCAAAACAATTTATCTCGATGCAATGGAAGGCGGCCGTGTAGATAAACTGTACCTTGAGCAAGGCGCTATGGTGAAACAGGGCGATCAGATACTTAAGCTTACCAACACCAATCTGCAAATGGATGTCATGTTCCGTGAAGCACAGCTATTTGAACAGATCAATAATCTTCGCAATACGAAATTGGCATTTGAACAAAACAAGCTAAAGGTTCGCGGCGATCTGATCGATTTGGATTATGAGATTACAAAATTAAAACGCGCCTTCGAAATTAATGACGGTCTGATGAAACAAAACCTTGTTTCTCCTCAGGAGTACGAACAATCCAGGGATGCTTATCAGTATGCGCTTAAGCGTCGCGATTTATTGATTGATACGCAAAGGCAAGATTCCATTCTGCGTACCAGTCAAATGGAGCAACTTGAACTCTCCGTCTCACATATGCAGGATAATTTAGGCATCATCAAGGAAAACATGGCGAGCCTTACATTGAGGGCTCCGGTGTCGGGGCAGCTCACGTCGCGTAATGCAGAATTAGGCGAGTCAAAACGCGCGGGCGACCGGTTAGGCCAGATCGACGTTCTAGACGGATTTAAAGTTCGAGCGGGAATTGATGAACATTATATTGCGCGAATTCAGATCGGTCAATCAGGAGAATTTGATCTCTCCGGGAAAACGTACAAGCTGATCATCAAGAAAGTATATCCGGAAGTAACTGGTGGAAGATTTGACGTAGATATGGAGTTCGAAGGCGAAGCGCCCAAAGATATTCGGCGCGGGCAGACGCTGCAGATTCGTTTGGAATTAGGAGATCAGGCGGAAGCGCTGTTGCTGGCGCGCGGAGGATTTTACCAGAAGACCGGCGGGCAATGGGTATTTGTGGTTGATCCTTCGGGCGATTTTGCCATCAAGCGGAGCGTTAAGTTGGGCCGTCAGAATCCGCAAATGTTTGAGGTGATGGAAGGACTATATCCGGGTGAAGAAGTTATTACTTCATCCTATGATAGTTATGGTGATGTGGATAAGCTGATTTTGAGTAAGTAAATACGCGAAACGGCAGATGGCAAACGGCAAACGGTAGAGAAAAGGTGAATATGCTAACATTGAATCACAGTTAGATGTTTGGAAAATAAGTTTGTTCCTGGTTGTGGATATTTATGGGCTGACAGAGAAATTTCCTAAGAGCGAAAAATATGGCATAACCAACCAGCTTCGGCGAGCATCAGTTTCTGTTACATCAAACATTGCTGAAGGCGCGGCGAGAAAATCCGCTGTGGAAAGAAGGAGATATTATGAAATATCCAGATCCTCACTTGTCGAAATTGACACGCAGTTAGAAATCAGTTTGCAATTAAAATTTTGCTCAGAGACAGAGAAAGAATTGGCTGTAATTCAGGAGAAAATGAATCACTTGTTTGCAAAAATGTCAAATCTAATTCAAAACACTAAATAAACGCAATGTTTGCCGTTTGACGTTTTACGTTTGGCGGTTAGGTTGTGTAAAAAAGGAGTCCTTATATGATTAAGTCAAAGAACCTAGTTAAAGTGTACACCACCGACGAAGTGGAAACCACCGCGTTGAACAATGTGAATTTTGAAATTAATGAAGGCGAATTTACCGCTATCATGGGGCCTTCAGGCTGCGGCAAATCGACTTTGCTCAATGTGATCGGTTTGCTGGATAATCCGTCCGGCGGCGAATATCATTTTATCGGGCATGAGGTGTCAAAATATACCGAGCGCCAACGATCCAATTTACGCAAATCCAATATCGGATTTGTGTTTCAGAGTTTTAATCTGATCGACGAGTTGACCGTATTTGAAAACGTAGAATTGCCGCTGTTATACTTAGGCATGACGGAATCGGAAAGAAAAAAACGCGTCGACGCGGCGCTCGACCGGATGCAGATTACACACCGGCGGAATCACTTTCCTCAGCAATTATCCGGAGGGCAACAGCAGCGCGTTGCCGTATCGCGTGCAGTCGTGGCAAATCCTAAACTGATTTTGGCTGACGAACCTACGGGAAATCTCGATTCCGCAAACGGCGAAGAAGTGATGAAAATACTTACCGACCTGAATAAAGCCGGTACGACGATCGTAATGGTCACGCACTCGCCTTCGCACGCAGAATACGCCAGCCGCATGATCCACTTGTTCGACGGGCATATTGTCAGCGAGAATTATAAAGAGGCTATGAAGATATAGAGGGGTTACCGACTCATGATCAAGAATTATTTAAAAACGGCATTTCGCAGGCTGGAGCGGAACAAAAGTTTTGCTCTGATAAATATCGCCGGATTATCGCTGGGCATAACCTGTGCGCTGATCATTTTCTTACTGGTAAAACATGAACTCAGCTTTGACGGCTTTCATTCGAAGAAAGACCGTATTTATCGTGTGAATACGGTTTGGACCCGCGATGGAGAGGTCGACCGAAGCGGTGCATCTCAATTTCCTGTTGCGGCTGCCATCCGTTCACAGTTCAGCGATTTAAAAGCCACCATGATCAATTACGTAAAAGAGGCTTTAATAGCCGTTCCGAACGGAACAGACACGCCCTCCAAATTTCAAGAGAACGAAGGAGTGGTTTATATTGAACCCGATTTCTTCGATATCTTCGATCGGACATGGTTTCGCGGACATCCGTCTCTTTTGAAGGAACCCTATACGGTTGCGCTCAGCGAAAGTACGGCAAAAAAATTTTTTCCAAATGAAAATCCGGTCGGGAAAACGATCCGCATGAATTCGGAATGTGACCTGAAAGTGATCGGCGTCGTAACCGATCCGCCGGTTAATACGGACTTCCCTTTCACCGTACTCATTTCATATTCCACACAAAAAGCGTTGGGCTATTTTTCCAATATGGAGAATTGGGGCGCCACGATGAGTTTCATCAATACGTACATCTTCGTACCGGAAATATGGAGCGCTGCGTCCTTCAACGAACGATTGACTGCGTTTGCAAAAACTCATCTGGATGAACGCAAGCGCAAGGAACGCTCCTATGAAGTTCAATCATTATCCGATGTGCATTTCGATCCCGACGCGGGTAATTATACGCATGTTACCAGCCGTACCAGTATCTGGGCGCTTTCGATCATCGCTTTTTTCCTGATCGTGACGGCGTGTATTAATTTTATCAATCTTGCAACGGCACAGGCGGTCACCCGCTCTAAAGAAATCGGCGTTAGAAAAGTTCTCGGTGCTTTTCGTGCTCAGTTGCTGATACAATTTCTGGGAGAGACTTTTGTCATTACGTTTTTGGCCATCGTATTATCGATCGGTATGACAGAAATGATCCTGCCGTTAGTCAACGATGCGTTCAGCTTCAATATCCGCTTCAATTTATTCAATGATCCGTTGATCCTTCTTTTTCTTGCCGGATTAGCGGTCGTGATCACGGCGGGTTCCGGGTTTTATCCGGCACTTATGATGGCGGGATACAGCCCGGTGTCGGTTCTCAAAGGGGGGCAATCCTCGAAAGCGGGCGGGTTGCTGGTAAGGAAAGGGCTTGTCGTTCTGCAATTCATGATCGCTCAGGCGCTCGTCATCGGAACGATCGTCGTGTTTCGTCAGATGGATCTTTTTCAGACTACGGATATGGGGTTTATCAAAGATGCCATCATTACGACCAATATACCCGTTAAGGATAAATCCAAAATGCAGACTCTTCGCAACGAAATCATGAAAGAAACCGGAGTCCAGAATGTAACGTTTGGATTTGCTCAGGTTGCTTCGGGCATGCGCTGGACTTCGATGATGATCTATCGCGGCCCGGCCGGTAAAACCTACGAAGCCCTTGCCGACGTTCGCTGCGGGGATGAGTTTTATATTCCAACCTACGGTATTCAAATGCTTGCCGGACGCAATTTCACGGCCAGCGACAGCATCCATGAATTGGTGATCAACGAAACGATGGCCCAAAAAATAGGATTTACCAATCCCGCAGATGCCGTTGGAAAGATAGTGTATGTCTTTGGTTCCGAGCCCAAACCGATCGTTGGTGTTGTGAAAGATTTTAATACAGGATCGTTGCGGGCATCCATCTATCCGACCATATTGGCGCCGCGGAGCAAGGATTACCGGATCATGGGCGTCAAGATCGATATGAAACGGGCCAAAATATTGCTGCCGAAGATCGAAGCGGCGTGGGCGGCAACGTATCCTGAATTCCTCTACCGGTCCCAATTCCTGGACGAATCGATCGCCGGATTTTATGAGGACGAACAAAAGATTTCAAGGTTATTTACAATTTTCGCTTCCATTGCTATCGGTATCGGTTGTCTCGGATTATTCGGATTGGTCTCATTCATGGCCGTACAGCGTACGAAAGAGATCGGTGTTCGAAAAGTTCTGGGCGCATCTGTTTCCGATATTTTAATGATGTTCACTAAAGAATTTGCAGTTCTAATCCTGATCGCATTTCTCATTGCAGCACCGGCGGCGTATGTGGTCATGAACGGGTGGCTCGAAGATTTTGCGTATCGGATTTCTATTGGCGCCGAAGTGTTTTTTACAGCCGTCATGCTAACAATTATTATATCCGGAGTAACGGTAGGATACCGTTCGATCAAAGCGGCTTCCGCGAATCCCGTTGATGTCCTAAAGTACGAATAGATGTGAGTCGAGTATAAAACAGGGAGTCGATTTATGTTAAAAAATTATTTTAAAATTGCGTTGCGAAACATCTTGCGTCAGAAAGGCCATTCCTTCATAAATATTTCCGGCCTGGCGGTCGGATTGGCGTGTACCGTTTTGATCGTAATGTGGATTCAGGACGAACTCAGTTACGACCATTTTCATAAAAACGGCAATCGGATCTTCCGCGTGGTCGAAAATCAATTCTACGGCGGCGGGGATGCATTCCAGACGCCACAGACGCCCGCGCCGTTGTCCGCCGTTTTAAAAAGCGAATTTCCAGAGATCGAAAAAACCACGCGCGTGCTGTTCACCCCCAACAAACTTCTTTTTGATTATAAAGATCAACGTTTCTACGAATCCAACGGTCTATACGTGGATCCGGAATTTCTGTCTATGTTTTCATTTCCATTGACGGCCGGTCAGTCGGACGTAGCGCTAAAGGATCCCAACTCAATCATCCTTACAAAAGAGTTCGCACAGAAATACTTCGGCTCGGAAGATCCGATGGGTAAATCGATCCGGGTAGATAAATACAATTTAGTGGTGACCGGTATTTTTGAAAAGATACCGCGCCAATCGCATCTGCAGTTTGATTTTGTTTTACCTGCGGAACGGCTGCGGATGGATGTTCCGGACCAATTTACGCCATGGGGTAATAACTGGCTCAGGACTTACGTCATGCTGAATCCGAACACGGATTATCGTCAGTTCACGGAAAAGATTGCCGACGTGATTAAGAAACATAACGATCAGTCCAAAACCGAATTGTTCCTTCAACCGATGACCGACATTTATCTGCGCACGGATTTTAATCATACACCCACGCGAATGAATTATGTGTACACCCTGGGCGTGATCGCTGCGCTGATTCTGCTTATCGCATGTATTAATTTTACGAATCTTTCCACGGCCCGTTCGCTGAAACGATCACGCGAAGTCGGTTTACGAAAAGTGGTCGGCGCAGACCGGTTTCAATTGATCAAACAATTTCTGGGTGAAGCGTTTTTTCTTTCTCTGATCAGCATGGGCATCGCACTGGTTCTGATTGAAATCATTCTGCCTTTTTTTAACGATTTAACGGCAAAAAGCATTGCCCTGAATTTCTTTGATTCCGGCATAGGCCTCATGTTGATTTCAATAGTGATCATCACCGGTATCCTGTCGGGAATCTATCCGGCTTTGGTACTGTCCGGATATAGGCCGGTACAGGTGCTGAAGGGAAGTTTTCAGAAAAGTACGCAGGGCGTACTTCTTCGTCGAATTCTCGTTACCGTTCAATTTACTTTGTCTATCGCGCTTATCATTAGCGCCGCCTTCATCTATCAACAGTTGGAATTCATGCAACATAAGAGCCTGGGCTATGAAAAAGAGCAATTGATCCGTATTCCGCTTCGCGGTGAGACAAGGAATACCTATTCTACTTTTAAGGAACGCCTGCTGCAGAACAGGCGTATACTCAGTGTTTCGGCCTCTAATCATTCCATTTCCAGTTTCGGAACCAACACTTGGGATGTCAAATGGCCAGGGCAGAGGGAAGATGAAAAAGTATTGACCACAGTAACAGCTATCGATTACGACTATCTAAAGACCATGCGCATGGAGCTTGTTCATGGCCGGGAATTTTCAAAAGAATTTCCCACGGATTCCGTGAATGTAATTATTAATGAAAAAGCAATGCAGGCTATGAATTTAATGGATCCGTTGTCTGCCAGCCTTAAGTTCTGGGACGAGACGCATCCGATAGTCGGCGTAGTAAAGGATTTCCATTATCAATCCGTTCGATCAGAAATAATTCCTCTGGTATTCATTTATAATTCCGGATCGGTGCGCAATGTTTTTGCGAAAATTCAATCCCATGACATGGCGGCAACGGTTAAATCCATCGAAAATGACTGGACGTCGGTCAATTTGGGCAGTCCTTTTGAGTTCAATTTTGTTGATGAAGAAATCGACCAATTATATCGCTCCGAACAACAGCTATCTAAGATCTACAACTCATTTGCCATTTTAGCGGTTTTCATTTCTTGTTTGGGGCTTTTTGGGTTAGCGTCCTTTGCCACAGAACAACGCACCAAGGAAATTGGTATTCGTAAAGTATTGGGAGCTTCAATCGCCAGGATCGTGTCGACGCTAACGACGGAATTTCTAAAGCTCGTATTACTGGCCAATATCATTGGTTGGCCGATTGCCTATCTTCTAATGTCTCGATGGCTGCAGGATTTTGCATACCGGATCGACATTAATATAGGGACATTCATTTTAACGGGCTTGGTTACCTTGATCATTGCAATAGCGACCGTGAGTTACCGGGCGATTCGCGCGGCTACGGCGAATCCGGTAGAAGCCTTGAAATATGAGTAAACTGTGATCGCTATAAAGAACAGGAGATGACATGATCAAAAACTATTTTATTGTCGCATTCCGGAATTTGTACCGGAAAAATTTGTATACGTTCATTAATCTTTTTGGCCTTAGCGTATCCCTCGGAGCGTGTATTGTCGGATATCTTACGTGGGACTTTGGATACCATTTTGATCAGTTTCACCAAAAGGTGAATCAAATTTATCACGTTGGATCCACCAGGGCGATCAACGGACAAGATCAATTATTCGGTATCTCTCCGTTACCTCTTGGGCCTGCGCTGGTCAGGGACTTTCCTGGTGTAACGCGCGCCGTACGGTTTGCAAGTCAGGTCTCTGTGGTGAAGTTTGAGGACAAAGTATTCAATGAAAGAGTGAACTATGCCGACGACGGATTCTTCGACATGTTCACATTCGAGTTTTTGCAAGGAGATAAATCGGCCTTGAAAGACCGAAACAGTATTATTATTACCCGCGATGTGGCGATCAAATATTTTGGCGATGAGCACGCTATGGGAAAAAGACTGACGCTGAGCCATGACAACGACCGTAAGCGCGATCATGTGGTTGGCGCGATATTAAAACAAGTGCCTCGCAATTCGAGTCTCGATTTTGACATACTGATCTCGGGTGAGGTCCTTGTTGATCTTGGAATTGACGAGCCTAACAATTGGGCGCACGTTACGGGGTCGACGTTCATTGAAGTCACCGATGACAACGTGGCCGGCGCCATTGAGGCCGCCGAGAACAAATACGTAGATCTTGTAAAATCTGCCAACCCCAGATTTGCGATCAGTCATCTGGTCATGACGCCGCTCAAAGATCTGGCGTTGATCAGCGAGAATTTCCGCAGTCACGACTTACGGGATGCGCCGCCGCCATCGGCCAGAATCTCTATCTTCGTCATTTCTATCATGCTTTTGATCATGGCTTGTTTCAATTATATGAATACATCACTGGCAATAGCTGCCGGGCGGTTGAAGGAAATCGGTATTCGAAAAGTTATGGGTAGTCCGCGCACTCAGTTGATTATACAGTTTCTAATGGAAAATATTTTGTTGTGCCTTCTTGCTCTTGGTGTGGCGTTCGGTATTGCTGAATTACTCGTTCCCGGTTGGAATTCGCTATTTCCTGACATACGTTTGTCGATGGACGAAGCATGGAATTTCAAGCTGGGAATTTTTCTCGCCGGTCTCCTGACATTAACGGCTCTCGGCGGTGGATTCTATCCCGCTTATGTTATCAGCGCTTATAATCCGGCACAAATTCTTAGGGGCAATCAATCTAAAATGACCACAAGCCGCTTGATGAAGGTTATGTTAACGGTGCAGTTCGCATTGTCCATGATCGCGGTGGTAGGCAGTTTGGTGTTTTCGCAGAATGCTGAATTTCAAAAAAATCTAGATCAGGGGTACAATGAAGATAAGATTATAGGTGTGCCCTTGCAGAAAAGCTCTATGTACCCACTACTATCCAACACGCTTCGCCAAAACCCGCTCATAGAAAACGTTTCTGCCGGACGCAATCATATTTTTTTCTCATCGTGGCGAAGAGTCATTCAGGGTTTAGGCCGAGATATAGAAGCAGATTTTCTATACGTAAGCCCCGGCTATGCTGAAACCGTCGGCTTTAAGTTGGTACAAGGCCGTTTTCTTAGCGAGTCCACACCTCTTGATTTTTCGGAATCGGTCGTGATTAACCGGATGATGGCCACGGAACAAGGATGGGACGATCCCATCGGGAGAACCTTAACGATAGATTCGGTTACCTGTCGCGTGGTTGGCGTCGTAGACGACTTTTATAATCGCGGGACGTTTCGGCCGATCTTGCCGACTGTCATCAAAATGGCCAAGGAAAACACGTATTCATTCGCCATAGTGCGGGTGGACAGTAAGAATCTTAAGGCGGCCATGACCTCCATTGAAAGCGATTGGAAAAGACTTTTTCCGGAAATGCCGTTTGAAGGATTCTACCAGGAAGAGGCAACTATCCGTGCTTCGACGATCAGCGACGGGATCAAATTGGTTTTTCTTTATGTCGCGTGTATGGCCATTGTTATTTCCGGTATGGGATTATTTGCCTTGGTCTCGCTCAACATAGTGCGTCGAACTAAAGAGATCGGCATACGAAAAGTTCTGGGTGCATCCGTCAGTCAGATTGTCGGAATGATGAATTCTGATTTTGTCTTTTTGTTAATTATTGCGTCGGTTATCGCTGACGTAGCCGGATATTTTGCGGTCAAAGCTCTTTTGGATAGTATTTATAAATATCATGTGAATGTAGAAGTGACCGCATTGATACTGGCGAATGTCGTGGTTCTTGGTATCGGTTTGGTGACCATCGGCGGGCGGGTATTGAGAGTAGCGCAGGCTAATCCGGTTGACTCCCTACGGTATGAATAAAGGATCAAATCATTTCGCTATAAATAGTATTAGAAGAAACAGGTGAAAGCATGTTCAAAAATTATTTAAAAATCGCAATCCGGAATTTACTAAAGCACCGAGCTTATTCCGCGATCAACGTACTCGGTCTCGCCGTGGGCATTTCCGCATGTCTGTTGATCATGGCTTATGTGGTCGATGAATTGAACTATGATCAATATCATACAGGCGCCGATCGTATTTATCGCGGCAGCATTTCGGCCCGGATAAACGGAAAGAATCTCAACGCTGTGACGACCTGCGCACCTTTGGCTGATGCGCTCGCACGGGAAATTCCGGAAGTCGAAGCGAGCGCACGTCTCTATAGAGCAGGTAACTTTACGACCCGCCTGGGTGACAAGAGCTTTAATGAGGACAAATTCTTCCATGCCGACGCGTCGGTGTTCCGCGTTTTTACGATACCCCTGGTGAAAGGCAACGCTGAAAATGCTTTGACAGAGCCGTACTCAATGATCCTCAGTGAGAGGATGGCGGAGAAGTATTTCGGTAATGAAGATCCGATGGGTAAAGTTATCACAACGGACGGACGCTATGACTACAAGATCACGGGCGTTTTTAAGAATGTACCTGCTCAGTCCCATGTGCATTTCGACTTTCTTGCCTCATTCAATTCCCGTGACGAAAGCAAGGATGACCAATGGTTATCCAATAATATTATTACTTACGTCAGACTTAAAGATATCGGGATGTATAATGATTTTCAGTCCAAGATGCAGCCTTTGGTCATGAAATATGCAGGCCCGCAGCTTAAAAAGATCGTCGGTATTACCATGGAGGAGTGGTTCAAGAACGGCGGTGCCTATAATTACGTTTTTCAGCCGATTACTTCGATCCATCTTCACTCGCAACTGAATAATGAGATAGAACCCAACGGAAATATTATTTATGTATACATCTTTTCTGTCATAGCGGTTTTTATACTTTTGATAGCCTGCATCAATTTCATGAATCTTGCAACGGCTCGTTCCTCTAATCGCGCAAAAGAAGTAGGCGTGAGGAAGGCGCTCGGTTCGATGAAGAGTCAGCTGATGCATATGTTCCTGACAGAATCGGTGTTTATTAGTCTGCTGGCAACGGCGATCGCCATAGGATTAGCGGAACTCTTTCTGCCGGCGTTTAATGATCTCACGGGCAAGGGGCTTGAGGTCAATCTTGTGTCCAATCCGCTGGTGTTGTTGGCGCTCCTGCTTGTTGCTCTATTGGTCGGTCTCCTTGCGGGGAGTTATCCTGCCTTTTATTTGTCTGCTTTTGATCCGATCGCCGTACTCAAAGGCAAACTGGCCGGCGGAGCCAAAGGCCGGATCCTGCGTAGTACGCTGGTGGTAATGCAGTTCTCCATTTCGGTGGCTCTGATCATAGGAACATTGGTCATTAGGGGCCAGATAGATTTTGTTCAGAATAAGAAAATGGGTTTTGACAAAGAACATGTACTCGTTGTGGACAACATTTGGCTGATGCGCGACCAGCGTCAGAGCTTCAAACAAGCCTTGATGACCGTGAATGGCGTTGAACACGTGACTGTGGCCAACGGTGTACCCGGGCAGGACATCGGCAATTCCGCTTTTTATACCGAAGGACATCAGAACGATCCAAGGTTGCTGTGGACGCTGCGTTCCGATTTCGACATTGCTAAAACACTTAAGATGGAAATCTCCGAAGGACGTGATTTTTCCAATGAATTTGCCACGGATTCCACGTCCGTTATTCTCAACGAAGCCGCGGTGAAAGTTCTTGGTTTAACCAAGCCGCTCGCGCAGTTTATTTACCGTTTCAGCGAGGATAAGCCGCTCAAAGTGATCGGTGTGGTCAAAGACTTCAATTTCCAGTCTCTGCACCAGGAGATTCAGCCGCTGGTGATTCTGCCCGAAGGACGTGGATCTGTTGCTGCAATTCGGATTCGTCCGGACAATATTGCCGGTACGGTAGCTTCTGTGGAAAAGATCTGGAATCAGTTTCAGGCCGGACAGCCTTTTGTATATTCATTTCTTGATGAAGATTTTGACGCACTCTATCGCGCAGAACAACGTGTTTCGAAAATAATAAGTATCTTCGCCGGCCTTGCCATTTTTATTGCGTGTTTAGGGCTGTTGGGGTTAGCGGCCTATACGGCAGAGCAACGAACAAAGGAAATCGGAATTAGAAAAGTTCTTGGCGCGTCAGCCGCAGGTATTGTCGCACTGTTGTCGAAAGAGTTTTTGAAATGGGTTTTGATATCCAATTTGATCGCCTGGCCGTTGGCGTATTATTTTATGAACTCGTGGCTGGAAAATTTCGCATACCGCATCGACATTACGATGGGAGTATTTGTCATAGCTGGAGGAGCGGCACTTTGTATTGCGTTGTTAACGGTGAGTCTGCAGGCATTTAAAGCGGCTTCAGCCAATCCGGTCGAGGCGCTGAAGTATGAATAAATATAAACGGATTATGTCTTTGGTAGCCAATTGTTGTAAGCAACAAAGGAGTCGTTGATGTTCAAAAACTATTTTAAGATAGCTTTACGAAATTTATTCAAACACAAACTGTATTCTTCGATCAACATTATGGGCCTGGCTGTTGGGATGGCTTGTTGCATGCTCATAATCATGTACGTCATGTTTGAATCAAGTTATGACGGGTATCATAAAAATGCGGGACGCATGTACCGTGTATGGCGGGAATTTATGAACCCCGATAGCGCGACGAGCCTTACATTGGGGCCTATAGCGCCAAAATTTGCTCCGCTATTCCGTGAAAATTTTCCGGAATTTGAACATGTGACGCAAATAATACCGGATCGGGGAAGCCTAATCAGCCGGGATAATCAGTTTTTCAATGAGCCCGGTTTCATGTGGGCGGATGAGCATTTCTTTGATGTGTTTACGGCCCAATGGATTGATGGCGATGCAGTGACGGCCTTGAAGGAACCGAATTCGGTCATAGTGACGAGGTCGATGGCTAATAAATATTTCGGTGATCAAAACCCAATGGGGCAGTCGATAACCTATGAGCGGGAAGTTGCGTTTAAGGTTACCGGAGTAATTGAAGACACGCCCTTGAATTCGCATTTTCATTTTGATTTTCTCGCCTCGTTTGTATCACTAAAAAATTTAGCTCCTTCAAACTTTCTTGAAACATGGGGCAGCAATAATTTTTCCACCTATGTTGTTCTAAAAGACGGCGAGTCTCCGGATCGTATGGAGAGCAAATTTCCGGAATTCTTGGACCGGCATATGCCCGAGCAACAAGGCCGTAAGCCAAGTCAATTTACGCGCCTGCATATGCAGCCTGTAACGGATATTCATTTATATTCGCATTTGAATTCAGAGATCGGGGAAAACAGTGACATTACATACATCTATATATTACTTGCTGTAGCATTATTTGTATTGCTGATCGCTTGCATTAATTATGTGAATTTAGCAACGGCACGCTCCATGCGTCGGGCAAAAGAAGTGGGCATGAGAAAAGTGCTCGGAGCTCAGTATGCACAACTCATGCGTCAGTTTGTCGGCGAATCACTGATCATGGCATTTATAGCCATGGCCGTCGCAATCCTGTTGGTAGAATTAACGTTACCTTTTTTCAATGGATTTGTGAACAGGTCACTCGAACTTGATTACTTAAATAATCTATGGAGTTTTCTGTCTCTAATAGGTATTACCGCCATCGTCGGAATTCTGACAGGCAGCTACCCTGCTTTTTTTCTCGCAAAGAGCAAAACATTACTTGTATTAAAAAACGTCAAAGAAAATTCAAATCCAAAAAGTTGGCTTCGTTCGTCGTTGGTAATATTGCAATTCTCGATTTCTATAATTCTTATCATCAGCATGGGTATTGTATATAATCAACTGAGTTATCTTCACGACAAGGATATGGGTTTTAATAAAGAGCAGATTGTTGTATTGCCCAGCGGCCAAAGCATGTTGACCGACTTGGAAACTTTCAAAAATAAGTTGCTGCAAAATACCAACATAATCTGCGTTTCCGCAGCAAAACGAATTCCGTCGGACCGCTTGTTAGATGCAGGAGGTGCCAGTATAATAAAAAACGGTAAAGTGCAAGCCGTTAATTTCCGAATCGCCAGTCTCAATGTGGATCATGACTATATTCCGACGTTTGAGATGAAAATGGCCGCAGGTAGGAATTTTCAAAAACAATTGGCCAGCGATTCGATGAAAGCTTTCATCATCAATGAAAAGGCTGCGGCTATGCTGGGATGGACATCTCCGCAAGATGCCGTCGGGCAGCCCTTCAACTATTCCGATCGTGAAGGCTTCATTATCGGCGTTGTTAAAGATTTCCACTTTGAATCATTGCATCAGGAGATTGCCCCCATTGTCATGAGAATATCCACATCGTCATTGAACAAGATCTCGATTCGTATTCGTCCGCAAGACATTCCATCGACGATTGGTTTTTTACAATCAATATGGCAGGAATATCGTGCGGACTATCCGTTTGAATATGCTTTTGTGGATGATCGTTTTGATCAACTTTACCGTAACGAGGAAAAATTAGGGCAGGTGTTCGGGTTTTTTGCGGGCTTATCTATTTTTATCGCATGTATGGGATTGCTTGGTTTGGCCGCATTTATGACAGAGTTGCGAACAAAAGAGATCGGTATTCGTAAAGTGCATGGAGCATCTGTAGGTAATATTACTGTGATGATTTCCAAAGAGTTTATGAAATTTATTATTGTTGCGAGTCTTATTGCGTGGTGTATTTCTTATTTCGCTATGCACCGATGGTTAAGTTTGTTCGCATATCATATTGAAATGAATTACTTCACATTTGTTTTGGCTTCAATGGTAGCGCTTGTAATCGCATTGAGTACGGTAGGATTCCAAGCCGTCAAAGCCGCGACGGCAAATCCTGTAGAAGCTTTGAAATATGAGTAGATAAAAAAAGTGCCCTTAAGAGCGAATGAATAGTTAGTCATTACCAATAACGATTCACGGAGGATTATGTTAAAAAATTACCTGAAGATCGCTGTACGCAATTTGATCAAACACCGAACATACTCCCTAATTAATATTTTGGGATTGGCCGTCGGAATGACCGCTTGTCTGCTGATCGTGATGTATGTTTGGGACGAACTGAGTTATGAGGATCAGCATACCAATGCAGACCGGATCTACCGGCTTAATTGTAAATATTTCCTTCCAAAGAATGGCGGTTCCGAATCGTATGCGGTGACAGGCCCGGGCGTCGCTCCGGCCATTGCTCCGGATTATCCAGAAATCCAATCGGTGGTACGAATACGCCCTGAGCATGACAACGTTATTCAGAAACCGAATAGTTCTGAAAACTTTTATGAGACCGTAGTATTTGCTGACTCCACTCTCTTGGAAGTATTTACACTTCCTTTGGCCTATGGCGAAGCCCACTCGGCGCTGAACGCTCCACACACCATGGTTGTATCCAAAGCAATGGCTTTGAAATATTTTGGCCGCGAAAATGTTGTTGGTGAGACGCTGGTACTTCCGAAAGATTCCATCCAATTTGCCATTATGGGCGTACTGAAAGATCCGGTAAGACCTTCCCATCTCCACTACGATTTCATCGCATCCTTTTCAACGTTACGGAGTTTGCACTTTCGCATGGATGGTTGGTGGAACTTCAACACCTACACCTTCGTCCTGCTGAAGCCGAAGACCGATATTGGTTCTTTCGCTGAAAAAATGAAGGGGATTTCTCATCGTTATATTCCGAAGCAGGAAGAGATGTCGGGTTACACACAGGAATATTCGCTGATCAATCTAAGAAACATACATCTTGATTCTCATCTGAGAAATGAATTTTCGTCTAACGGCAAGCGCATTTATGTCTATACTTTTTTCGGAATCGGTGTGCTCATCCTGATGATCGCGTGTATTAATTTCATGAATCTTTCGACGGCGCGTTCGCTCATTCGCGCCAAGGAAGTAGGTGTTCGAAAAGTCGTTGGCGCTTTCAGATCCCAACTCATTCGGCAATTCCTAACCGAGTCGGTCGTGATCACTTTTTTTGCTTTGATTCTGTGCCTGATTTTTTCGGAACTGAGTTTACCGTGGTTAAACGATCTCACCGATAAAAAATTGACTCTGAATATAATCCAGAATCCAATGGCGATGACGACGATCCTGCTGATCGTGATTATTACTGGCGTGGGAGCCGGTATGTATCCCGCTCTGTTCCTTTCGTCATTTGCCCCGCTCTCCATACTCAAAAGCTTCCGCAGTTCATCCAAAGGCGCGCTTCTTCGAAAAAGCCTCGTCACGTTTCAGTTCGCCGTGTCGATCGGTTTGATTGCTGGAATATTGCTTGTTCACCGGCAGATCCAGTTCATGCGCCATGCAGAATTGGGGTTCGCGAAAGATCAGGTTGTAGTGATTCCGATGCACGACGACCGATCGGTTCTTTCATCCTATCAAACACTTCAAAACGAACTCGAAAAAATGCCCGAGGTGATAAAGACCAGTCTGGCCTCCAAGGTTCCCGGTAAAGAGATGGGCAACAACGTCGTTCGTTTGGGATGGGATGACAAGGCGCCGTGGAACGACATGCGTTTTTTGTCGGTCGATTATGATTATTTGAAACTATACGATCTTAAGTTGACGGAAGGGCGATGGTTTGATAGGCAATTTACCACGGACGAAAATGAGGCTTTTGTAATCAACGAATCGGCGGTATCGCGCCTCGGTTTTACATCACCGGCTCAAGCCATTGGCCAGCCTCTGCAATGGCAAAGGAAGAAAGGAAGAATCATTGGCGTGCTGAAGGATTTTCATTTTATGTCGCTCCAGAATGAGATTGAATCGTTTATTGCTGTTATGGCCAATGGTCACAACGCTGAATATCTGTCGATCAAGGTCTCCACAGATAATTATCACAGTACGGTAGAACGGATCAAAACACTGTTTCAATCGGTTCTTCCGGGCAGGGTTTTTGAATATAATTTTTTAAACGAGGATTTTGATAAATTGTATCGTGCGGACGACCGATTCAACACGATATTGTTCGTTTTTACAGGCCTCGCCATCTTCGTCGCATGTTTGGGGTTATTAGGATTGATATCTTTTACTGCTCAGCAAAGAACAAAAGAAATTGGTATACGAAAAGTCACGGGGGCAACGGTTTCAAATATCGTCGTTCTGATCTGTAAGGATTTTATTAAGCTTGTTGTACTTGCAATGATTATAGCGATGCCCCTGGCCTATTATGTACTCACCGTATGGTTACAGGACTTTCCATATCGAACGGACATGGCCATCTGGATTTTTCCATTAGCCGGACTTATTGCAGTTGTGCTGGCATTTTTCACAGTCAGTTTTCAGGCGACGAAAGCCGCTTCTGCCAATCCCGTGGAAGCGCTGAAGTATGAGTAATGATTGATTAGGAGTATAAAATAGAATCTAACTATTAACTGAAGGAGTCGTTATGGCAGAGATCGTTATCAATATTCCGGATGTAAAGCCGCATGATCTGATAGAGATCGAGGCGAGAGTTAACGGCGAAACGCGCGTGTATCACTATCGTGTAGAAATGTTTGCTTGGGAGGATTGCGAACCGCATTACTCCGATCGGGCATTGTGTCTGAAAGAGCACCTTGCGCATTATGACGAGAATTGGAAGTTATCTCAAATTGGCGCGGCAACGGAAAAATCGGTGCAGGTAATTTTTAAACAAGAATAAGGCCTTTGTAAACAACACAAGCTATAATAATTTCTGTTGGAACGGCGCTTGTAATTGAATTGAAAACATTACAAAATTGATAAGGAATGTTTACATGATTCGACTTAACAAGATCGAAAAATCCTATTCAACCGGATTTGTGAAGACGTATGTTCTTCGAGGGATTACATTGGATATTAAACAAGGTGAGTTTGTTTCCATTATGGGGCCATCCGGTTCAGGTAAATCTACGCTGTTACATATTTTAGGAATGTTAGATGAGCCGACCAACGGAGAATACCATTTTCTCAATGAGCACGTACATAAATTATCAGAAAAACAAAAAACCGAGATTCACAAAGAATACATCGGTTTCGTTTTTCAAAGCTACCATTTGATAGATGAATTAACGGTGTATGAAAACATTGAGACGCCGCTATTATACAAAAAAATCAGCGCGTCGGAGCGAAAAGGTATGGTTTCGGATATATTAGATCGTTTTAATATTGTCGGAAAAAAAGATCTGTTTCCCAATCAATTGTCCGGCGGACAGCAACAAGTTGTAGGTATCGCGCGCGCCATCATTGGAAGGCCGAAGCTTATTCTTGCAGACGAACCGACGGGAAATTTGAATTCAGAACAAGGTGAGGAGATCATGAACCTATTCAAAAAACTTAACAACGAAGGAACAACCATTATTCAGGTCACGCATTCGGAAAAGAACGCTTCGTACGGCAACAAGATTGTTCATCTTTTAGATGGTTGGGTACAGGCGTAATAAGTTATCCTTATTTTAACGTTGCTTATCGGGTTGGCTCACAAATGGAAAAGAACCCTTCAGTCTGAGACCTTATGTTAATGAGTCGGTGTTTTGATAAGTTTCTTCTAAATTTAAAATGGAGAACTTATCATGGAAACACAAACCTCAAATTTAAGTTTTAAAGGACAACACTTTT